>NZ_JASCXF010000024.1:0-68534 GCF_030062225.1 Sphingomonas sp. 2R-10 | reverse complement strand
GCGAGGGGGTCGGGAGCGGCACCGGGGCGGGCAGGAAGGCACGTTCGACCAGTGCGAAGTCTAGGCCGTCGGGTTCGGCGAACACCCGCGCCGGTGCGACGTCGCGCTGGCTGCGCGCGACCCGCGCCACCGGTACGCCGGGGGGGTAGATGCCGCCGGTGCCCGAGGTGACGAAAACGTCGCCGGCCAGCAGCGGCGCGTTGACGACGCCAGCGGTGCGGACCTCGACCATGCCGTTGCCCTGTCCGGCGATGATCGCCGACAGCCCGTCACGGGTGCGGCGTACCGGCACGATGCTTTCGGGATCGAGGATCAGCAGGACGCTGGCGGTGTTGGGGCTGGTTTCGATCACGCGACCGATCAGGCCGTTGGGCCCGCGCACCGGCTGGCCCCGGCGGACGCCCTGCGACGATCCGGCGTTCAGCGTGGCGAGGCGACGGGTGCTGCCGGCCGAGCTGTTGACCAGTCGCGCCGTCACGACCGGTGCCGCCGAGCGATCGCGCAGGTTGAGCAACGTGCGCAGCCGGGCGTTTTCACGGTTCAGCAGCCGCGCCTGCATCAGGTAACGGCGCGTCGCCTCTTCGCGGGCGCGCAGCCGACGGTTTTCATCGACCGCGCCGAAATAGTCGCCGATACCGCGCGGGACCGAGGCGATCCCGTCCCACGCCCAGTCGAGCCCGGACGACAGCGGGGTCGTCGCCTCGCGCGTGGCACCGCGCAGGGCCGCGAAGGCGCGCGGATCGATGATCGAGATGAGCAGCAGGACGGCACCGACGAGCGCACCGCTCGCCGCCAGAACGTAGCTGGCGAACACGGTATACTGCGCCCGTCGCGAAAAGCCCGGGCGGTGGTTGCGTGGCGGCGCCATGCCCCCGGACCCCTAGAGCCTGATGACATGGTTTTGACCCGTCGGGACGGAGCCGATGCGGGTCTGTGGACGGGAGAGAGGACGGAACGGGGCCTTGCCCCCGTGACGGACGAACGACGCCGCCACGGACCTGCATCGGCCCGCCGCTTCGTGATTGCCCCGCGCCGCCCGCTGGACATCGTCGCACCGCTTGCCCGGGCGATGCGCCCGCGCTGCGCGGCACTCCTTGCCAGCGAACGGCGCAGGGCAATCACGATGGGTCAAAACCATGTCATCAGGCTCTATGTCAGACGGCGAGCAGGACGCCCTTGTAGATCGGATCCTCGAGCGCACGACCGGTGCCCAGGGCGACGCAGGTCAACGGGTCTTCGGCGACCGTCACCGGCAATCCGGTTTCGTCGCGCAGGACTTCGTCGATCCCCTGCAACAGCGCGCCGCCGCCAGTCAGGACGATGCCCTGGTCGACGATATCGGCGGCGAGTTCGGGTGCGGTATTTTCTAGCGCGATGCGAACGCCCTCGACGATGGCGGCGACCGGCTCGGACAGCGCCTCGGCGATCTGGCCCTGATTGATCTGGATTTCTTTGGGCACGCCGTTCACCAGGTCGCGACCCTTGACGTAGATCAGCGTGCCGATGCCGTCGGCCGGTGGCTTGGCGGTGCCGACTTCCTGCTTGATCCGTTCGGCCGTGGCTTCGCCGATCAGCAGGTTGTGGTTGCGGCGGACATAGCTGACGATCGCCTCATCCATCTTGTCGCCGCCGACGCGGACTGACGTCGAATAGGCGAGACCGCGCAGCGACAGGACGGCGACCTCGGTCGTGCCGCCGCCGATGTCGACGACCATCGATCCGATCGGTTCGGTGACCGGCATGTCGGCGCCGATCGCCGCGGCCATCGGCTCCTCGATAAGCCACACCTGCGACGCACCGGCGTTCGACGCGGCATCGCGGATCGCGCGGCGTTCAACGCTGGTCGAGCCCGACGGCACGCAGATGACGATCTGCGGCCAGCGCAGGAAACGACGCTGGCCATGCACCTTCTGGATGAAGTGCTTTATCATCTGTTCGGCGACGTCGAGGTCGGCGATCACGCCGTCGCGCATCGGACGAATCGCCTCGATCGAGCCGGGGGTCTTGCCCATCATCAGCTTGGCGTCGTCGCCGACCGCCTTCACCCGCTTCACGCCGTTCAACGTCTCGACCGCCACCACCGACGGTTCGTTCAACACGACGCCGCGACCCCGCAGATACACCACCGTATTGGCGGTGCCGAGGTCGATCGCCATATCATGCGACATGAACTTGAAGAAACGCGAGAAGGCCATCGATACTTCCGTCCTTGTCCGCGTGTCCCGACGCGGCGGTTCGCAGCTTGTACCTCGACCTGTCCGATCGGCTATCCGATCGGTTGCACGATGGCAGTTCCAGGTCGCGGGATGAGGCCGCTTGGGCTAGAGCGAACTCCATGTCAATACGCCGTCTCCCCGAGCATCTCGTCAACCGCATTGCTGCGGGGGAAGTGGTGGAACGCCCTGCTTCCGCGCTGAAGGAACTGGTCGAGAACGCGATCGACGCCGGTGCCGCCCGTATCGTCGTCCGTCTCGCCGCGGGCGGGATCGAACTGATCGAGGTCGGCGACGACGGCTGCGGCATGGGTCCGGCCGACATGGCGCTGGCACTGGAGCGCCATGCCACGTCGAAGCTGCCCGACGACCGCATCGAAGCTGTCACGACGTTGGGTTTTCGCGGCGAAGCGTTGCCGTCGATCGCCAGCGTCGCGCGCCTGTCGATCGAGAGCCGCCCGGCGGGAGCCGAGGGCTGGCTGCGCACCGTCGACAATGGCGAGGTGGTGGAGGATCGTCCCGCCGCCGTCCCGCCGGGAACGCGCATCCGGGTGGAGGGGCTGTTCGCGCGGGTGCCGGCGCGGCGCAAGTTCCTGCGCTCGGCCCGGTCCGAGTTCGCCGCCTGCGTCGATCAGGTGCGGCGCCTTGCGATGGCGCGGCCGGACATCGCCTTCACCCTCGAACATGACGGGCGGCGGGTGCTGGGCGTGCAGGCGGGCGAATCGCGGCTCGAGCGTGTCGCGGCGCTGACCGACCGGGCGCTCGCCGCCAACTCGGTCGGGCTCGACTGGGCGCGCGAGGGGATGCGGCTGGGTGGGGTCGCCGGGCTGCCGACCTTTCATCGCGGGGTCGCCGATCATCAGTATCTGTTCGTCAATGGCCGCCCGGTGAAGGACCGGCTGCTGTCGGGCGCGGTGCGCGGCGCCTATGCCGAGATGCTGGCGCGCGATCGCCATGCGGTGGTCGCGCTGTTCCTCGACGTCGATCCCGACCTGATCGACGTGAACGTCCACCCGGCCAAGACCGAGGTGCGGTTCCGCGATCCGGCGGCTGCGCGCGGGCTGATCGTGGGCGGGTTGCGTCGCGCGCTGGACGAGGCGGGCTTCCGCGCGGCGCAGCGCCCGGCGGAGGAGGCGATGGCGGCATGGACGACCGAGGCGGTCGGGCCGGTCGGCGTGCCGGCGATGCCGCTGCCGCCGCCGGCCGAGCCGGCCGCATCGTCGGGCTTCGCGTTCCACGACCGTCGCCCGACCTTCTTCGCGCCGCCGCCGGAGGCGCGTGCGGAGGTCGTCGCCGAACCGCTGCCCGCCTCCACGCAATTCCCGCTGGGCGCGGCGCGGGGACAGGTGGCGCGGACCTATATCGTCGCCGAGGCGGAGGACGGGCTGGTGCTGGTCGACCAGCATGCCGCGCACGAACGGCTGGTGCTGGAGCGAATGCGGGCGGCGCTGGCGAAGGGTGGCGTCGCACGGCAGGCGCTGCTGATCCCCGAGGTCGTCGAACTGGACGAGGTCGCGTGCGACGCGCTGGAGGACAAGGCTGACGAGCTGGCCGAATTCGGGCTGGAACTGGAACGCTTCGGCCCGCGCGCGATGCTGGTGCGCGCCACCCCGGCGGTGCTGGGTCAGGGCGACGTCATCGGCCTCGTCACCGACCTTGCCGACGAAATCCGAGCGCACGATGCGGCACTGTCGCTCAAGGAACGGATCGATCATGTCGCGGCCACGATGGCGTGCCACGGATCGGTTCGCGCCGGCCGGGTGTTGTCGGTGGTCGAGATGAACGCCCTGCTGCGCGAGATGGAGGTCACGCCGCATTCGGGGCAATGCAATCATGGCCGGCCGACGTGGATCAAGCTGGCGCATGGCGACATCGAGAAGCTGTTCGGACGAAAATAGGGATCAGGCCGCAATGAAGTTTACCGAAGCTGCCGGCGCGAACCCGACCGACGCGATGCGCGTGCTGGGGCGGCCGACCGACCGGGTCGAGGGGCCGTTGAAGGTCAGCGGGCAGGCGACCTATGCCGCGGAGTTCGCTGTGCCGGGCATGGTGTACGGCGTGGTCGTCGGCACCACCATCGCCACCGGGCGGATCGTCGGGATCGACACGTCCGACGCGTTGGCTGCGCCGGGGGTGCTGGCGGTGATGACCCATGCGAATGGGGGCGCGCTCGGGACCGGTGACGACCACAAGGCGCCGATGCTGGCGGGTCCGCAAGTCGATCATCTGGGGCAGGCGGCGGCACTGGTGGTGGCCGACGGCTTCGAGGCGGCGCGGGCCGCCGCGAGGCTGGTGCGGATCGATTACGCCGCGGACGACGGGGCGTTCGATCTGGCTGCGGCGGCTGCGGCCGGCGCGGAAAAGCCGTTCCGGTCGAACGGGCATGGCGATTTCGACCGGGCCTTTGCCGATGCGCCGGTACAGGTCGACGCGACCTATACCACGCCCGACCACGCCCATGCGATGATGGAGCCGTTCGCGTCGATCGCGGCATGGGAGGGCGATCGGCTGACGCTGTGGACCGCGAACCAGATGGTCGACTGGGCGGCGCGCGACATGGCGAAGATCCTCGCCATGCCCAGGGACAGGGTGCGGATCTTCGCGCACCATGTCGGCGGCGGGTTCGGTGGCAAGCTATGGGTGCGGGCCGATGCGGTGCTGGCGGCGGTCGCGGCGCGGCAGTTGGGGCGGGCGGTTAAGGTGGTGCTGTCCCGGATGCAGATGTTCAACAATACGCCGCATCGTTCGGCGACGATCCAGCGGTTGCGGCTGGGCGCGGACCGGGGCGGGCGGTTGCAGGCGATCGCGCACGAAAGCTGGTCGGGCGACCTGCCCGGCGGCAGCCCGGAAGGGGCAGGGGCGCAGACGCGGCAGCTCTATGCCGCGCCGAACCGTCGCGTGGTCGAATGGCTGGCCGAGCTGAACCTGCCCGAATCGAACGCGATGCGCGCGCCGGGCGAAGCGGTGGGCATGATGGCGATCGAGGCGGCGATGGACGAACTGGCGGAAACGCTGGCGATCGATCCGGTCGAGCTGCGCATCCTGAACGATACGCAGGTCGATCCGGAAAAGCCCGAGCGCCGGTTCTCGCACCGCGACCTGATCGGATGCCTGCGCGAGGGGGCCGAACGGTTCGGCTGGAGCACGCGCAGCACGACGCCGGGGCAGCGGCGCGACGGACGCTGGCTGGTCGGCATGGGGATGGCGGCGGCGTATCGCGGCAACATGGTGCTGAAGTCCGCGGCGCGCGTCGGGATCGCCGGCGACGGACGGGTGACGGTCACCACCGACATGACCGATATCGGCACCGGCAGCTACACGATCCTCGCGCAGACCGCGGCCGAGATGCTGGGCATCGAGCTGGAAAAGGTTATCGTTCGGCTGGGGGAATCGGACTTTCCGGTGTCGGCGGGATCGGGCGGACAGTTCGGCGCGAACAGTTCGACCGCAGGGGTCTATGCCGCCTGTATCGGCTTGCGCGACCGGATCGCCGAGGCGGCGGGGTTCGATCCGGCGACGGCGCGGTTCGCCGATGGCCGGGTGTGGTCGGGCAACCGGTCGGTCGCGCTGGGCGAGGCGGCGGGGGGTGCCGGGATCGAGGTCGAGGACCGGATCGAGTTCGGCGACCTGACCACGAAGTTCGTGCAGGCGACGTTCGGCGCGCATTTCGTCGAGGTCGGGGTCGATGTCGATACCGCCGAAATCCGCGTGCGGCGGATGCTGGGCGTGTTCGCCGCGGGCCGCATCCTCAACCCGAAGGCGGCGCGCAGCCAGATCCTGGGCGCGATGACGATGGGGGTCGGCGCGGCGCTGACCGAGGCACTGGTGATCGATCCGCGGCTGGGCGGCTTCATCAACCACGACCTCGCCGAATATCACGTGCCGACCCATGCCGACATTCCGCATCAGGAGGTCGTGTTCCTCGACGAGGAGGACCCGTTGTCGTCGCCGATGAAGGCGAAGGGGGTCGGCGAACTCGGCATCTGCGGCGTCGGCGCGGCGGTGGCGAATGCGGTGTATAATGCGACCGGCGTGCGGGTGCGGGAATATCCGATCACGCTGGACAAGGTTCTGGCGGGGATGGGGTAATTCGTCACTCCCGCCTGCGCGGGAATGACGATTGATAGTGGTGGCAGCCTCGCCAAACGTCGGCCGTCATTCCGGCGAAGGCCGGAATCCATGGATACGGGCGTTCCCGCAGGAGCCGCGACCTTGCCTGTCCATGGATCCCGGCTTTCGCCGGGATGACGAGGTTGGGTTGAGCGTTCCGGCCCGGCCTGCCGGGATGACGATCAGGCAGCCACCCGCCGCCGTTCCGCCATCTCGGTGTTCAGCATTTCGGCGAGCAGGAACGCCAGTTCGAGGCTCTGGCCCGCATTGAGGCGCGGGTCGCAGTGGGTGTGGTAGCGATCGGCCAGCGCCTGTTCGGTGACCGCGATCGCGCCGCCGGTGCATTCGGTGACGTTCTGCCCGGTCATTTCGGCGTGGATGCCGCCGGCATGGCTGCCCTCCGCGCGGTGGACGGCGAAGAAGCCGCGTACCTCGGCGAGGATGCGGTCGAACGGTCGCGTCTTGTACCCGGTCGTCGCCTTGATCGTATTGCCGTGCATCGGATCGCACGACCAGATCACCGGATGCCCCTCGCGCTGCACCGCGCGGATCAGTTTCGGCAGACCCGCCTCGATCTTGTCATGGCCATAGCGGGTGATGAGCGTCATCCGTCCGGGCACCCGGTTCGGATTGAGCGTGTCGAGCATCCGCAGCAGCGCGTCCGGTTCCAGCGTCGGGCCGCACTTGATACCGATCGGGTTGCCGATGCCGCGCAGGAATTCGACATGCGCCGATCCGTCGAAGCGGGTGCGGTCGCCGATCCACAGGAAGTGCGCCGACGTGTCGTACCAGTCGCCGGTCAGCGAATCCTGCCGGGTCAGCGCCTGTTCGTAGGGGAGCAGCAGCGCTTCGTGGCTGGTGTAGAAGCTGGTCGCCTTGAGCTGCGGCACGCTGTCGGCGTCGATGCCGCACGCGGCCATGAAGTCGAGCGCTTCGCCGATGCGGTCGGCGACATCGGCATATTTCTTGGCCCATGGGCTGCGGCCCATGAAATCGTGGGTCCAGCGATGGACCTGATGCAGGTTCGCATAGCCGCCGGTGGCGAAGGCGCGCAGCAGGTTGAGCGTCGCCGCCGCCTGCGAATAGGCGCGGATCATGCGCTGCGGATCGGGCACGCGGCCTTCGGGCGTGAAGGCGATGTCGTTGATGTTGTCGCCGCGATAGCTCGGCAGCTCGACGCCGCCGATCGTCTCGGTATCGGCCGAGCGCGGCTTGGCGAACTGCCCGGCCATGCGCCCGAGCTTCACCGTCGGCAGCTTCGACGCGAAGGTCAGCACCACCGCCATCTGGAGGATGACGCGGAAGGTGTCGCGGATGTAGTTGGGATGGAATTCGGCGAAGCTTTCGGCACAGTCGCCGCCCTGCAGCAGGAACGCCTTCCCCTCCGCCACCTGCGCCAGTTCGGCGGTCAGGTTGCGCGCTTCGCCGGCAAAGACGAGCGGTGGATAGCTTGCCAGCTGCGCGGTCGCGGCGTCGAGCGCCGGTGCGTCGGGGTAGGTCGGGAGCTGGCGCGCTTCGGCGTTCTTCCAGCTGTCGGGAGCCCAGGTGGCAGCCATCACAAGTTCCATACAAGTCGGTTCGGGCAATTCCCATGCGCGAAACCCGCCGTTCGCGCAACGATGGAAAGGTTCATCGTCCCGATCGACCGCTTCGATCAGCCATAGCGGTGGTGGAATTCGTCATTGTCCATGACGAGATAGCGGATGAAATCGATCAGCGACCAGATGCTGGTCACGAAGATGCCGACCAGCGTGCAGGTCAACACCAGCATGGCGATGCCCGACCCGACCCGGCCGAGGTAGAAACGGTGTACCCCGAAGATGCCGAGGAAGAAGGCGAGCAAGGCTGCCGCGACCTTGTCCTTGCGCGGGCGCGGGCGGGCCGGATCGGCGGCGGGGCGGGGGGCGACGGTGCCGGGCACGTGGTAGATGCGCAGGGCGCGGCCGTTCGACACCTCGAAATCGACCTGCGCCCCGACCATGGGACCGGTCCGGTCGGACCAGTCGTCGGGTTCGAACCAGTAACGTTGCCCGTCATCGCCGGCGATCCGCCCCTCGCGGCCGTTCCGATCGACGCCCAGCACCTGTCCCCGCATATCGTCCCCCGATGATTCGTGCGGCCGATATGGCGGGGAAGCGGGGGCGTGGGCAAGGGGTTAGAGCTTGATCCATCCCTGTTGAAACGCGCGTCATCCCGGCGAAGGCTGGGATCGCCCGGTGGCAGGGCGCGGCAGGAGCCGATGGAGACCCCAGCCTTCGCCGGGGTGACGGTTCCAGTCGGATGGATCAAACTCCGGGGCCGATCGACATTCAGGCCGTACCCCCGCGCAGGCGGGGGTCCAGAGTAACGGCAGGACGACATTCGTGGCTCTGGACCCCCGCCTGCGCGGGGGTACGTGAACCAGAAAGGCTCCTGATCCTGCTGGATGGCGCTCCAATTCGCTGAATGTCGATCGGCCCTTGGACACTCCATTTCGTGGCCCCGGCGAAGGCTGGGCCTCCTGCGGCGAGGAGCGGCGCTCCTTGACCGGGAGATCCCAGCCTGCGCTGGGATGACGATCTTGATGAAGGTGGTTCAAGCGGATCGATTACGACAGCGTCGGACGCCAGTCCCAGCCGAGCGGGTCGCCGTCCATCACCTCGACGCCCGCCGCCGTCAGTTCGTCGCGGATCGCGTCGCTCGCCGCGAAGTCCTTTGCAGCGCGCGCTTCCTTGCGGTCGGCCAGACGCGCCTCGATCGTATCGGCATCGATCGTCGCGTCGGCGGGGCGGACGCGCAGGTCGGCACGCTCGACAGTGGATAGCCCCAGGCCCAGCACCGCATCGAAATCCGCCAGTGCGACGAGCCGGTCGGCCGGCGTCAGCTTCTTGTCGGCAAGCAGTTCGTCGAGCACCGGCAGCGCGCGCGGCGTGTTGAGGTCGTCCGATACTGCCGCGTCGAGCCGTTCGCGATAGGCCGCGGCCTTGCCCGCATCGCCTTCGCCGTCCGCCCGCGTGCGCAACCCCGCGACCGTCATCACCAGTCGCTTCAGCCGGGTCAGCGCCGCCAGCAGGTTGTCGGGCGAAAACTCCAGTTCGGAGCGATACTGCGCCGACAGGCACATCAGGCGATAGGCGAGCGGATGGACGCCGCCGTCGATCAGCGTTTGCAGCGTGGTGAAGTCGCCCTTCGACTTCGACATCTTGCCCGACCGTTCGACGAGGAAGTTGTTGTGCATCCAGAAGGCGGCACCGCTGTCGGCGCAGCCGCACCATGCCTGGTTCTGCGCGATCTCGTTCGGGTGGTGGATTTCGCGGTGATCGATGCCGCCGGTATGGATGTCGAACGGGCTGCCGAGATACTTGATGCTCATCACCGAACATTCGAGGTGCCAGCCCGGCGCGCCCCGCCCCCATGGCGAATCCCACTCCATCTGGCGCGTCTCGCCCGGCGGGGTCCTGCGCCAGATCGCGAAGTCCTGCGGATGGCGCTTGCCCGCCACCGGATCGATGCGACCCTCGCCCGCATCGTCCTGCCCGCCGGCCAGCGCGCCGTAGTTCGGAACGGTCGTGCTGTCGAAATACAGGCCGCTGTCGAGTTCGTAGCAATGGCCGGGCGCGATCCTTTCGGCGAAGGCGATCATTTCGGCGATGTGATCGGTCGCGACCGACCAGCGCGTCGGATCGTCGATGTTCAGGTCGCGCAGATTGCCCTTGAACGCCGCCGTATAATGCGCGGCGATGTCCCAGATCGACTGCGCGTTCGCCCTGGCCGCCGCCTCCATCTTGTCGTCGCCGGCATCGGCATCCGACGTCAGGTGGCCGACATCGGTGATGTTGATGACATGGGTGAGCGGATAGCCCTTCCACCGCAGCACCCGGCTGAGCGTATCGGTGAAGACATAGGCGCGCAGGTTGCCGATATGGGCATAGTTGTAGACGGTCGGCCCGCACGAATAGACGCGCACCCCCTTTACCGGGTCGAGCGGTTCGAAACGCTGAAGGCGGCGGGTCAGCGAATTGTGGAGCGTGAGCGGGGCACCGTACATGACCGGGCGTGTAGCGCGATGCGCCCCGTCTGCAAATCCGGGCCGTTGGCCGGCAAAAGCGGGCATGGGCGTGGAACAGGGGCGGGAGCCGTCGGTTAGGGTTGCATCGCGCCGAAAACGCAAGGGCGATCAATAGCTTATCATGGATCAATCAGCCGGATCGACGATCCGGCGGACGGGAGAGCATGGCCATGGCCGAACCCGAATTGCCCGGCGACATCGTGCGCGACGACGCACCCGCCTTTACCTCCAAGGACCGGACCGAGCGCGGCGGCGCGGCGCCCAACGGCGAATCGTCGGTGTCGGGGGTTGCGGTCACGATCAACCGTCCGGCGGCGGAGCTTTACGCCTATTGGCGCGACTTCGGGAACCTCGCGACCTTCATGCTGAACGTGGAGGCGATCGAGGTGCGTGACGACCGGCGCTCGCACTGGACGGTCGCAGGCCCGGGCGGCAGCTACGAATGGGAGGCGATTGTCACGGAAGACGTACCGGGCGAGCGGATCGGCTGGCGTGCCGAACGGGGCGACGTGCCCAACAGCGGCTGGGTGTCGTTCACCCCGGCGGCACCCGGACGAGGCACGGTGGTGACGGCGATGATCGCCTATTCGCCGCCCGCCGGCATCGTCGGCAAGCTGGTCGCCAAGGTGACGCAGAAGGAGCCGGCGATCCAGGCAAGGCGCGACCTGCGCCGCTTCAAGCAGCTGATGGAAACCGGCGAGATCGCGACGACCACGCCCCCCAACCGCGAACCCAGATCGTAAAGGAACGTCAGCCATGCGCGCACTTACCTGGCACGGCAAGCACGACGTCCGCGTCGACACCGTCCCCGATCCCGAAATCCTCAACCCGCGCGACGCGATCATCAGGATCACGTCGACCGCGATCTGCGGGTCCGACCTGCACCTGTACGACGGCTATATCCCGACGATGCAGGCGGGCGACATCCTCGGCCACGAATTCATGGGCGAGGTGGTCGAGACCGGCCCGAAATCGACGCTCACGAAGGGGCAGCGCGTCGTAGTTCCCTTCGTGATCGCGTGCGGCAGCTGCTATCATTGCTCGAAACAGCAATATTCGGGCTGCGACAACGGCAACCCGGCCGACAATCAGGACATCGCGCAGGAACTGTGGGGACAGGTCGCGCCCGGCCTGTTCGGCTACAGCCACATGACCGGCGGCTATCCCGGCGGGCAGGCGGAATATGTCCGCGTACCGTTCAGCGACGTCGGCCCGATCGTGATCCCCGACGGGGTCGATGACGACAAGGTCCTGTTCCTGTCGGACATCCTGCCCACCGGATGGATGGCGGCGGAGAATGCCGATATCGAGGATGGCGACATCGTGGCCGTGTGGGGCTGCGGCCCGGTCGGGCTGTTCGCGATCCAGTCGGCGTTGCTGATGGGCGCGCACCGGGTGATCGCGATCGATCACTTCCCGCACCGGTTGTCGCTGGCGAAGGGATTGGGGGCGGAAGTCCTCAACTTCGAGGAAACCGACATCTACGACGCGCTGATGACGATGACCGGCGGGATCGGGCCCGATGCGGTGATCGACAGCGTCGGGCTCGAAAGCCACGGGCTGTTCGTCGACAACATCGTCGACCAGATCAAGGCATCGACCTTTCTCGGCACCGATCGTCCGCACGCCTTGCGCCAGGCGATCATGGCGTGCCGCAAGGGCGGTCGCGTGTCGGTCCCCGGTGTCTATGGCGGGATGATCGACAAGTTCCCGTTCGGCGCGCTGATGGAAAAGGGGCTGACGCTCAAGACCGGGCAGACCCATGTTCAGCGCTATCTGCCCGCGTTGCTGACCGCGATCATGGAGGAGAGGATCGACACGACCTTCATGATCTCCGACCGGATGGCGCTGGAGGATGCGCCGACCGGCTACCGGAAGTTCCACGACGAACAGAATGTCTGCACCAAGGTCGTGCTGAAGCCCGACTGGGCGAAGGGCAAGGTGCAGGCGACACCGGGCCGCATCACCCCCGACGGCGGATAATCGCCGCCGTCAGAACCACGCGCGAATGCCGGCGACCAGTTCGAGGCCGCCGGCATCCGCGCCACGATCGCGGGCGAAGCGCCGGGTGTCGCCGAAGCGCCGCTCCCATGCGACCCCGACATAGGGCGCGAATTCGCGGGCGATCTCGTAACGCAGGCGCAGCCCCAGTTCGGCGGCGGTGATGCCCGATCCGATGCCGACCGCACGAACGTCCTGCGCCGACAGGTTCACTTCGGCGCGGGGCTGCGCGATCAGTCGCTGGGTGATCCGCTGGTCGTAATAGCCCTCGACCCGCCCGGTCAGTTCGCCGCGGGTCGACAGGAAGGCATGGGCCTCCACCTCGAACCAGTATGGCGCCAGACCTTCGACCCCGACCGCGGCATGGGTGCGCGCCGGGGTGGGGCGGATGTCCTGCCGGACGCCGGCCTGCAGATTGAAATAGGGGCCGATCGCGCGCGAATAGAGCGCCTGCACCTCGGCGGACCCGAGCCGGTCGCCGCCTTCGCCCTCGCTCTTGACGACGAGGCGGTGGAGGTCGCCGCCATACCAGCCTTCGCCTTCCCACCGATAGCCGCCGTCGCGCCATTCGATGCGGTCGAGCAGCAGCTGGCCGAAACGCTGCCCGCCGCCTTCCTCCGCCATCATCGTCGCGCGCGACCGTGCCATGGCGTCGGCACCCCAGACGCGATCGGCGGCGTGCGGCATCGGCACCGGCGGGGCGGGGGCGCCGCCGGGGGGCAGGTCGGTACCTGAAGCCGCCGGGTCGACAGGGGGCGCGGGCGTGGCGTGGTCCATTTCGGAATGGTCCATCTGGCCATGGTCCATCTGGCTATGGTCCTGCGCCGGCGCCGGAGCGGCCGTACCGATGGCGAGCAGCAGCGCGAGCCCGGCGGTCATGCCGCGCCTCCCGCCGCGCGGACGGTGACGACGCGCATCATCCCCGCCAGCATGTGGTAGAGCATGTGGCAATGGAACGCCCAGTCGCCCGGCGCATCGGCGGTCAGGTCGACGCTGACGATCCCGCCGGGCTGGACGATAACCGTGTGCTTGCGCGGCGCATGGTCGCCCTGCCCGGTGACCAGTTCGAAGAAATGGCCGTGCAGGTGGATCGGATGCGCCATCATCGTGTCGTTGATGAGGTTGATCCGCACCCGTTCGCCCAGGGTGAAGGCAAAGGGTTCGTGGGTATCGACCATCCGCTTGCCGTCGAAGCCCCACATGAACCGTTCCATGTTGCCGGTCAGGTGGATGTCGATCTGCCGCCCCGGCGCGCGGACATCGGGGTTGCGCTCCAGCGCGCGCAGCTGGCGATAGGTCAACACGCGGTGGCCGACATCCTCCAGCCCCTGTCCCGGAAACCCGGTGCGGTCGGCGGGCATGGGGGAAATGGTCTGGACCCCTGGCGACTTCGCCACCTGCGGTGCCGCGGCGAAGTCGCGCATCTTCATCGCGCCATGATCCATGCCGCCATGGTCCATCGCGCCATGGTCCATCGCGCCGTGATCCATGCCGCCATGATCCATCCCGCCATGGTCCATCGCGCCGTGCTCCGGCGCATCGGCGGTGGCGAGACGGCGCGAGGCGTTCTGTTCGGCGGTCGGATCGGGCGAGCGGGGCGTGGCGTGGTCCATCGCCCCCATGCCCATGTCGGTCATCGTCGCCAGCGGACGCGGGCGCAGCGGCGGGACCGGCGCGACTATGCCGGGGCGCGGGCTCAGCGTCGCGCGTGCCATGCCCGACCGGTCGACGCTCTCGCCGACCAGCGTATAGGCACGGTCGAGCGGGGTCACGATCGCGTCATAGGTTTCGGCCACGCCGATCTGGAATTCGTCGACGGTCACCGGCGCGACGTTCAGCCCGTCGGCCTGCACGATGGTCAGCGGCAGGCCCGGAATACGCACGTTGAAGGTCGTCATCGCCGAGGCATTCACGATCCGCAGCCGCACCCGCTCGCCCGCGCGGAACGTGCCGGTCCAGTTGTCGGCCGGGCCATGGCCGTTGACCAGATAGCGATAGGTCGCCCCCGTCGCGTCGGCGATGTCGGCCGGGTCCATCCGCATCGCACCCCAATGCGCGCGGTCGCCGGCCGGCTGGTCGCGCCCGGTCAGCAGGCCGGCCAGCGTCTGCCGCTGGAAATTGTAATAGCCCGGCTGAACCTTCAGGCGGCGGAAGATCGCGTCGGGGCGCGACCGGCTGTGATCCGACAGGACGATGACGTGTTCGCGGTCATAGGCGACGGGGTCGGGCGCGGCGGGATCGATCACGATCGGCCCGTACAGTCCGGTCTGTTCCTGTCCGCCCGAATGGCTGTGATACCAGTAGGTGCCGTTCTGCCGCACCGGGAAGTCGTAGAGAAAGCTCTCTCCCGGGGCGATGCCGGGAAAGGACACGCCGGGCACGCCATCATACTGGAACGGGACGAGCAGCCCGTGCCAGTGGAGCGAACTGTCGACGTCGAGGTCGTTGGTCACGCGGATACGTGCGCGCTGCCCCTCGCGCAGGCGGATCAGCGGGGCGGGCGACATGCCGTTGATCCCGATCGCGCGCGACGGCCGCCCATCGATCACGCGGTTCAGCCGGCCGATGCGCAGCTCGATCAGGTCGCCGGACACTACCGGCGTCGCATCGGGCGCGGTGGCGCCGAGCGGCGTCCACGCCCCCAGCATCAGTCCGCCGCCGCCCAGTGCCGCGCCGCGCAGCAGCGCGCGGCGGTCGATCGTCGTCATCGTGTCGAACCCCGTCGAAAGCCCCTGTCGTTCCCCGATACGCAGGGCATCGCCGCGCCCCTCAGCGTTCGAGCAATTCGTTCAGCCGCGCGCGGGCGCGGCGGATGCGCGTCTCGACCGCTTTGGGCGTGATGCCGAGCAGCGTCGCGGCCTCGGCATGGCGCATTTCCTCGACGGTGCATAGCAGCAGGGGTTCGCGCAAGGCCGCGGGCAGGCCGGCCATCGCCGCACGCACCCGCGCCAGTTCCTGCCGGTCGGCGGCGGAGCGGGCCGGATCGGCGTCGCCCGCGGCGAGGGTGTCGGCAAGGTCGTCGATCGGCCGCGCCCCGAAGAAGAAGGCGCGCAGCGCGCGGCGGCGGGCCCGGTCGCGGCATTTGTTGAGCGTGATCGCCGCCAGCCATGTCGCCAGCGACCGCTCCGGATCGTAGCGCGATAAGGCGCGATACGCCGACAGGAAGGTATCCTGCACCACGTCGAGCGCTTCGTCGGGATCGGCGATGCTGTTGAGCGCGAGGCGGTACACCCGCCCCTTGTACCGCTGCATCAGCGCGGCGAACGCGGCCTCGTCCCCGGTCCGCGCCAGCGCCACCAGGGCATCGTCGCGCGTACTGGCATCGATCGCCGTCACTGAGTCGGCTGGGTAAGCGCGCGGTCCACCGCCCGGTCGAACGCGGGCAGCTGGTCCGGGCGCAGCAGCCGCCGCATGGCAAAGACATGCGCCAGCGTCGCCTTCTGCAACGTCCCCATGGTGCGGTGACAGGCATCGACCGCTGCGGCGACGCGCGGCCCCTCGCCATGTTCGGCGGCGATCGCGGCGGACAGCGCGGCATTGTCGGCGCGCATCTGCGCCTGCAACGCGCCGCGCCGCCCGGCAAAGTCGGTCTCGAGCGCGTCTAGCCGCCGGCGCTGGTCATCGCTCAGCGCCATGCCGTCATGCAGCAGCGCGTGCAGTTCGTTGCCATGGCTGCTGCCCTGCCGATCGTTGATCGCGCGCCCGGCCAGCACGCCCGCCACCGCCGCCACGAAGGCGACCAGCGCGACCATGATCGTCCAGCGACGCCGGCTCACCGGTCGCCCAGCAGGGTCGAAGGGGCGAGGGCGAGGTCGTCGGCCAGCGCCGGCGGTACGGGGCGGGGCAGGGGATCGGCGGCGATCAGCCCCAGCGTCACCGCGCCGATCGCGGCGATGCCGGCCAGCCGCAGCCCGGCACCGCGCGCTGCCCGCTCGCCGTGCAGGCGGTCGAACACGCCCGATTCGACGCCGTGCAGGCCGGGATGGTCGGGCGTCCGCGACAACAGCCGCAACGATCGGTCGAGAGGGTCGGTCATGTGCATGGTTCCTCGGCGGTCGGGACGGAATACGCACCCGGCCGGTCTTTCCCTCACCAACGCGGACGGCGCCATCCTGTCAAACATGGCCCGCCCGCGCCAGCGCCTATCGACCCGCAGCCCGAGCGGTGGCGGCAATTGCCCCCCGGCGGGGATATTCTTGCGAAGGTCGAAAGGTCCGCCCCGGTCCTGCCGTACCCCCGCGCAGGCGGGGGTCCAGAGTAACGGCAGGACGACATTCGTGGCTCTTGTACCCCCGCCTGCGCGGGGGTACGCGGGATGCGATCAAGGCGGCGGTTGCCGCATCGTCTGGACCCCCGCGCAGGCGGGGGTACGTGAACCAGAAAGGCTCCTGATCCTGCTGGATGGCGCTTCAATTCGCTGAATGTCGATCGGTCCCAAGGTTTGCGCCTCTGGCCGCTGGCCCCGCCTGCGCGGGGGTGCGAAAAACGGATTTTCGCGAAGGGACTTATGTCGGGAAGGGGGAGCAAATGGCGCACATGCTCCGCTGAACGTCGACCGCCCTTCGCATGGTCGCTGGCGTCGCCATCCCGGTGCGATATACCGATGGTCCGATTTTTCCGCGCGAAAGGTGGTTCCATGCCCGTGATGCTCGCTGCCCTGCTCCTGCTTCAGGCCGCTGCCGCGCCGTGCCCCGCCGTCGCGCCGCCACCGGTCGAACTGGCCGGATGGGCCACGCCGCGTCCGATCGATGCCGCCCGCGATACGGTGCTGACCCCCGGCGTCGCGGTTCGCGCGAAGCTGGTGGCGCAGTCGACGTTGCGCTTCGCCGTGCCGCCGCACAAGCCGGGGGATGCGGCGGCCCGGGGCGGCATCTTCCGTTTCGTCACGACGCAGCCGGGACGCTACCGCGTGGCGCTGGGCAGCGGTGCGTGGATCGATGTGGTCGATGGCGGCCGGGCGCTGGCGTCCGTCGGCCATGGTCACGGCCCGGCGTGCAGCGGCATCCGCAAGATGGTCGATTTCGACCTGCCCGCCGGGACGCATGTGGTGCAGATCGCGGGAAGCCGCGAGGCCGTGCTGACGATGATGGTGGTGCGCCTGCCCGGCTGAACGGACGGCGAATCGACCGTCCGTTGGAGGCGCGACCGGGAATCGAACCCGGGTGCAAGGATTTGCAGTCCTCTGCGTCACCACTCCGCCATCGCGCCTCGATACGGTGGGAGGCGGGCATTTGCGGGGCGCGCGGGCCGGTGTCAACCGTCCCGCTGCAAATTATACCCGGCCGCATCCTTGGCGTCGGCGCTTCGTCGCGATAGACAGCGGCTGGCGCGCGATGTGTGTTGCGCGGGTAAAACAGTTGTGCGACAGGATTGCACCATGACCGATTCGATGCAGACCCGACCCGATTTCGACGCGATGCGCCATGCGATGGTCGTCAGCCAGCTGCGCACCAGCGCGGTCAGCGACCCGCGCGTCATCGACGCCATGGCCGAAATTCCCCGCGAAGGCTTCGTGCCGGCTGCCCAGGTCGATGTCGCCTATCGCGACGCGCCGCTGCCGCTCGCCGGGGGGCGGGCGATCAATGCGCCGCTGATTACCGGACGGCTGCTGACCGCGGCCGGGATCCGGCCGACCGACCGCGTGCTGCTGGTCGGTGCGGCGATGGGCTATGCCGCGGCGGTGCTCGCCCGGCTGGCCGGTTCGGTCGTCGCGGTCGAGGAGGATGCGACGCTGGCCGCCGCCGCGCGCGATGCGATCGCCGATGCGACGGTGACGCTGGTCGAAGGGCCGCTCACCGCCGGCGCACCCGACGGTGCGCCCTATGACGTGATCATCATCGACGGCGCGGTCGAATCGGTGCCCGATGCGATCGTGCAGCAGCTCGCGCCGGGCGGGCGGTTGACCACCGGACTGGTCGATCGCGGCGTCACCCGGCTGGCGCTGGGCCGGCGGAGCGAGGGTGGCTTCGGCCTTGTCGATTTCGCCGATCTCGACTGCGTCGTGCTGCCGGGCTTCGCCCGGCCCAAGACATTCCAGTTCGCAAGGTAAGGGGCATATGCGGGGGGGCAAGTTCATCGGCGGGGTCGCGGTGCTGGCGTTGCTGGCCGGGCCGGCGCACGCGGAAACGCTGCGCGAGGCACTGGCGCGCGCCTATGCGACCAATCCGCAGCTGACCGGCGCGCGCGCCAACCAGCGTGCGAACGACGAAGCGGTGCCGCTGGCGCGGTCGCAGGGGCTGCCGCAGGTCACGACGCAAAGCTCGGTGATCGAGAACGTCATCACCCCGGCCAGCCGTGGCTTCACGCAGGCGCCGCGCTCGGGCACGGTCCAGCTGAACGTGTCGCAGTCGCTCTATGCCGGCGGTGCGGTCCGCAACAACGTGCGGGCGGCGGATGCGCGGGTCGATGCCGGCCGTGCCAACCTGCGCAGTACGGAGGCGAATGTCTTCACGCTGGTCGTCGCCGCCTATAACGACGTCATCCGCGACGAGGCGATCGTGCGGTTGAACCAGCAGAATCTGCGCGTGCTGGAGGTCAATCTCCAGGCGTCGAAGGACCGGTTCCAGGTCGGCGACCTGACCCGCACCGACGTCGCCCAGTCGGAGGCGCGACTGGCATCGGCGCAGGCGCAGTTGCGCAACGCCGAAGCCGCGCTGATCCGCAGCCGCGAGAATTACGTGGCGACGACCGGCGCACCCGCCGCGACGCTCGACGCGCCGCCGGCGCTGCCGAACCTGCCCGCCGATCCGAACGCCGCGGTTGGCGTGGCGGTGGCCAACAACCCGTCGCTGATCGCCGCACGCCGTACCAGCGATGCCGCCGGCTTCGACGTGCGCGTGGCGCGCGCCAGCCGGCTGCCGACGATCAACGCCATCGGCGGCGGCAGCTATACCAGTTTCCTCGGATCGGCGCAGTCGGTGCAGGGCACAGTGCTGCAACAGGACGGCGGACAGGCGCAGGTCGGCATGCAGGTGAGCCTGCCGCTGTGGCAGAGCGGCCGCCCGGGCGCGCAGATCCGCCGGGCACAGGCGCTGGAAGGGGCGGCGATCGAACAGGTCACGCAGGTCGAGCGCAGTGTCGTGTCCGACGCGCGATCGGCGTTCGCGGCGTGGCAGTCGGCGCTGCGCGTGATCCAGTCGTCGGAGGTGCAGGTCGCCGCCAACCGCCTGTCGCTGGAGGGTGTCCGCGCGGAGAACAGCGTCGGCACGCGCACGATCCTCGACATCCTGAACGCCGAACAGGAACTGCTCAATTCGCAGGTCCAGCTCGTCTCGGCGCGCCGCGACGCCTATGTCGCGGGCTTCGCGCTGCTGGCGGCGATGGGCCGGGCGGAGGCGCGCGATCTCGGGCTCGACGGCGGAGCGCTGTACGATCCGACGGTGAACTACAACCGCGTGCGCAACTCGGTGTGGGACTGGAAGGACGATCCGGCCCCGGTGCCGGTCGCGCCGAGCACGGTCAACAGCCCGGCACAGACCCCGGTCGTGACGCGCGAACTCGATCCGTCGCTGCAACGCAGCCCCAATCCCTACACCCCGACGCAGGGGCTGGACGCACCCAATCGACAGGGCGGCGCCCCACGGGCGACGCAAGGCGTTGACACGCCGCGCGCCAACCCCGAAGGCTAGGGGTTCGAGAGGCGCAAGACATGAGGGTTGCGATGGGGGATATCAGCAACGAATCGTCGATGGAGGACATCCTGTCCTCGATCAAGCGGATCATCGCCGAGGAGGGCGAGGGGTCGGCCCAGGCGTTGCGCGGACGCAAGTCGATTCGCACGGCGCAGGTCCGCGACCTCGACGACCGTGACGAGGTGCTCGAACTGAACCAGAGTGTCGCCGCCCCGCCGCCACCGCCACGGGTCGAGACGCTGCGGGCCGAGGCGCCCCGTGCCGAGGCCCCGCGCGCGCGTGCCCCCGAACCGCAGGACGAACCCGCGCCTGCCGCCGCAGCACCGGCCGCGACCGGCGATGCGTCGATCGTGTCGGACCGCGCCGCCGAAGCCAGCCGCGGCGCGCTCGACCAGCTGTCGCGGATGCTGGTGAAGCCCGAGACGCCCGGCAACGATTCGCTCGAAGGGCTGGTGCGCGAGCTGCTCCGCCCGATGCTGCGCGAGTGGCTGGATGCGAAACTGCCCGGCATCGTCGAGGCGATGGTATCGCGCGAGATCGCCCGGATCAGCGGGCGCGAATAACCCGCTCTCTTGCAACGCCGCCGCATCCGCGCCATGCGGCGGTGCATGAGCGAACTGCCCAAGACCTTCGACCCCGCCGCCATCGAGGCGCGCTGGTATGCCCATTGGGAACAGGAAGGGCTGTTCCGCCCCGAACGTCCCGGCGCGACGCCGTGGACGATCGTCAATCCGCCGCCCAACGTGACCGGCAACCTCCATATCGGCCACGCGCTCGACAACACGTTGCAGGACATCCTGGTGCGCCACGCCCGGTTGCAGGGCAAGGACGCGCGCTGGGTCGTCGGCACCGACCATGCCGGCATCGCGACGCAGATGGTCGTCGAGCGGCAGATGGCGAAGCACCAGCAGAAGCGCACCGACTTCACCCGCGACGATTTCGTGGCGAAGGTGTGGGAATGGAAGGCCGAGAGCGGCGGGCAGATCACCGGGCAGCTCCGCCGGCTGGGCTGTTCGATGGACTGGGCCAATGAACGCTTCACCATGGACGAGGGCTTTTCCGCCGCCGTCCTGAAGGTGTTCGTGCAGTTGCACCGCGAAGGGCTGCTCTATCGCGACAAGCGACTGGTGAACTGGGACCCCGGTCTCGGCACCGCGATCAGCGACCTCGAGGTCGAAACGCGTGAGATCCGGGGCAGCTTCTGGCGCCTGCGCTACCCGCTCGCCGACGGATCGGGGTCGATCGAGGTGGCGACGACGCGGCCCGAGACGATGCTGGCCGACATGGCAGTCGCGGTGCATCCCGACGACGCGCGCTACACCGCGCTGATCGGCAAGCAGGTGCGTTTGCCGATTACCGGGCGTCTGATCCCGATCGTGGCGGACGAACATGCCGACCCCGAACTGGGATCGGGCGCGGTCAAGATCACGCCCGGCCACGACTTCAACGATTTCGAGGTCGGCCGCCGCGCGGGAATCGAGGCGCGCGACATGCTGAACATGCTCGATGCCAAGGCGCGCATCGTGCAGACCGCCGACGGGCTGATCCCCGACGCCTTTCTCGGCCTGACGACCGCCGATGCGCGCAAGGCGGTCGTCGCGCGGCTGAAGGACGAAGGCGTCCTGATCCCGCATGTCGACAAGGACGGTGCCGAGCACGACGCCGAACCGCGTACCATCCAGACGCCGTTCGGCGACCGCTCGGGCGTGGTGATCGAGCCGTGGCTGACCGACCAATGGTATGTCGACGCCAGGACGCTGGCCCAGCCGGCGATCGAGGCGGTGCGGTCGGGCGCGGTCAGGATCGTGCCGAAGTCGTGGGAGAAGACGTACTTCAACTGGATGGAGAACATCCAGCCATGGTGCGTGTCGCGCCAGCTGTGGTGGGGGCATCGCATCCCGGCGTGGTTTGGACCAGCGAAAGACTTTGAAGCGGGCGTCGGCAATGCCGCCACATTTGTGGGTTTGGACAGCGCCGATATTCGCGAACAGGCTGCGGCGTTTTACGGCTTGCCCGCAGATCGTATTGTTCTGTCGGAGGATGGAGAGAACGCGGGTTTGCGGTGGTTGGATGAACCCGATCCTGCGGTAGTGCTGTGGCAAGACCCCGACGTGCTCGACACGTGGTTCTCCTCCGCGCTGTGGCCGTTCGCGACGCTTGGCTGGCCGGAAAACACCGATGCCACCCTCGGCGGGCGCTACAGCAACGACGTGCTGATTTCGGGCTTCGACATCCTGTTCTTCTGGGACGCGCGGATGTTGATGCAGGGCATCCATTTCATGAAGGAGGTGCCGTTCAGGACGCTGTACCTCCACGGCCTCGTGCGCGCCGCCGATGGCGCGAAGATGTCGAAGTCGAAGGGCAATACCGTCGATCCGCTGGGGCTGATCGATGCCTATGGCGCCGATGCGCTGCGCTTCTTCATGGCGGCGATGGAAAGCCAGGGCCGCGACATCAAGATGGATGAGAAGCGGGTCGAGGGCTATCGCAACTTCGCTACGAAGCTGTGGAACGCGACGCGCTTCGCGCAGGCCAACGGCATCGGCGCGTCGGCGACGCTGGAACCGCCAAGGGCCGAGCTGGCGGTAAACCGCTGGATCATCGCCGAGACGATCGAGACGGTGCAGGCGCTCGACCTCGCGCTGGCCGACCTGCGTTTCGACGGGGCGGCCAACACCATCTACCAGTTCACGTGGAGCCGGTTCTGCGACTGGTATCTCGAACTCATCAAGCCGGTGTTGCAGGGCGGCGCCGACGGTGGCGAGGAAACGCGCGCGGTCGCGGGCTGGGTGCTCGACCAGATCCTCGTCATGCTCCATCCGTTCATGCCGTTCATCACCGAGGAACTGTGGCATGCGTTGTCCGATCCCGCCCACCCCCGCGCGAACGACCTGATCGTCGCGCGCTGGCCGATGGCCGATGCCCGCGCGATCGATCCGGCGGCACGGGCGGAGATCGACTGGCTGATCCGGCTGGTCGGCGAAATCCGCGCGGCGCGGACCGAGCTGAACGTACCGCCGGGCGCGCGGCTGCCGCTGCACGTCCGCGACCAGTCCGCCGCGACGACCGGGCGGCTGGCGCGGCAGGGCGCGGTGCTCGCCCGGCTGGCGCGGATCGATGCGGCGGACGGAGACGCGCCGACGGGCGGTGCGCTCCAGATCGTGGTGGACGAGGCGACCTTCGTCCTGCCGCTGGGCGACGTCATCGATCTCGATGCGGAGCGCGCGCGCCTGACCAAGGCGATCGCGGCGGCGGAGAAGGAGCGCGATGCCCTGGCCGGGCGGCTGGGCAATGCGAGCTTCGTCGAGCGTGCGAAGCCCGAGGCGGTCGATAAGGCGCGCGCCGACCATGGCGACAAGATGGCCGAGGCGGCACGGCTGCACGCGGCACTCGGGCGGTTGGGGTAGCTTCCAGCGGGACGTCGGTCCGGCTATCCCGCAACCGCGCGATGGAATCGAGCGGGCTCGGTCGATCATCGAGGTGTCTGATCCATCCATATGGAACCGTCACCCCGGCGAAGGCCGGGTCTTCTTCGGCTCCTGCCGCGCGCTGTCACCGGGAAATCCCGGCGTTCGCCGGGATGTCGGCCGGTTCAACAGGGATGGATCGAACGCCAGCGGATGGGGTCCCGGCCATCCTCTCCGGCACCCGCGGCAATCCTGCGATACGCCGGTGCTGCCCGCCCGCCGGCTACCCGGTACGGGAAGTCTCTTGCGATGCGGCGTCGCCCGATCGCCCGGTAGCAGGCGTCAGGGCCGACAGGCTGCGTGCAAGGTCGGCGCTGCGGAACGGCTTGGTCAGATGCGGGATCGCGGCCTCGATCCCCGCCGCTTCGGCATAGCCCGACACGATCAGGCTGCGCAGCGCCGGCCGCTCCTCGCGAAGCAGGCGGACCAGTTCGGCGCCGGTCATGCCGGGCATCAGATGGTCGGTGACCAGCATGTCGGGGGCCAGCCCGCCGCGGATCAGCGCCAGCGCATCCTCCGCCGATGGGGATTCCACGACCTCGTATCCGATATCGCTCAGCATGTGCGCGGTGCTCATGCGCACCAGATCCTCGTCATCGACGACCAGCACGACCCCGCGGCCGCCCGGCGCCGCTTCGTGGTCGACCGGCGCCGGATCGGCTTCCGTCACGGTGCTGCCGACCGGCAGCCACAGGGCCATGGTCGTGCCGTGTCCGGGCTGGCTGTCGATCTTCAGCGCGCCGCCCAGCTGCCCGGCAAGGCCGTGGACCATCGACAGGCCCAGCCCGGTGCCCTTGCCGATGCCCTTGGTCGAAAAGAACGGCTCGATCGCGCGCCGCCGTGTCTCCTCGTCCATCCCCTTGCCGGTGTCCGACACCGACAGGCGGACATAATGACCGCGCGCGAGGTTCGCCGTCGTCGTCCGCTGGCTCTCGCGCGATGCCGCGATCGTCAGCGTACCGCCGCCGTCCATCGCATCGCGCGCATTCACCGCCAGGTTCAGCAGCGCCATCTCCAGCTGGTTCGGGTCGGCCAGCGCGGGCGGCAGGTCGTCGGCCAGACGTACCTGCAACTCGATCGTCGGGCCGACCGTCGACCCGACCAGGTCGACCATGCCGCCGACCAGTTCGCGCAGGTCGACCGCCACCGCCTGAAGCGGCTGGCGTCGGGCGAAGGCCAGCAGCCGCTGCACCAGCGTCTTGGCGCGCTCGGCCGATTGCAGGGCGCCGTCGATCAGACGCTGGTCGCGCTCGCTGCCCAGCGCCTTGCGGTGGAGCATGTCGAGCGATCCGATGATCGGCGTCAGCAGGTTGTTGAAGTCATGCGCCACGCCGCCGGTCAGGCTGCCCATCGCCTCCATCTTCTGGCTCTGGCGCAACGCTTCCTGCGCCGCCTCCAGCTCGGCCTCGCGCGCCTTCATGTGGCTCAGGTCGCGACCGACCGCGATGAAATTGTGACCGTCGGGCTCGGGCGCGACGATCCATTCGATCGGTTTCCAGCCGCCGTCTCGCATGGCGATGCGGTTCTCGAAGCGCGTCGGCCCGGCGGTCGCGGCCATGCGCGCGATCGCTTCCAGCGTCGGCGGGGCGTCCTCGGGATGCATGAAGCTGGCATAGCCGCGCGACAACAGCTCGTCTTCGGTCCAGCCGAGGACCCATTCCCATGCCGGGCTGACGGCCGACATCATGCCGGTGAAGTCGGCGCGCGCCAGCATGTCCTGCGACAGGTTCCACAACCGGTCGCGCTCCGCCGACTTCGCGGCGACCAGCGCTTCCAGCGTCTCGTTCATCTCCTGCAACCGCAATTCGGCGTTGCGCCGCGCCGTGATGTCGCTGAACAGCGCCGCGACCCGGCGCTGTTCCGGCCTGCCGACGCGAAAGGCGTGGACATCCCACCAGCGGCCAAGCGCTGCCGAACCCTGTTCGACGCGGCCTGCGATGCCGGTCGTCGCGACGGCACCGTAGAAATCGAACCAGTGCTGTTCGTGATCGGGGACGATTTCGCGCACCCGACGTCCGGCGGGATCGAACCCCGCCTGGGTCTCGAACGCGGGATTGGCTTCGACGAATCGATAATCGACCGGGTTTCCGTTGGAGTCGAGGATCATCTCGATGATGCAGAAGCCGACCTCGAGATTTTCGAACAGCGTCCGGTAGCGTGCCTCGCTCTCCTGCAGCGCGAGCAGCCGGGCGCGCGCCTCGTACTGGCGCCGCCGGGCGCGGATCGCCGATCGGGCGAGGCTGACCAGCGTCGTCGGGTGAAACGGCCGTTCGAGGAAGGTGACGTTGCCCAGCACATCCAGATGGCGCGCCGCCGCCGGATTGCGTTCCAGCCCGCCGCCCCGACTGGTCAGCAGGATGATCGGCAGGTCGGACCATTCTTCCTGTACGGCGATCCAGTCGGAAAAGGGGGCGAGGTCGGCGGTCGCGATCGCTTCCTCGGTCATCACCACCAGCCCGGCGCCGTGATCGAGTTCACCGATCAGGGCGGCGAGGGCCGGGCACGCCGCCGCTTCCAGCCCCGCTTCGGCTAGGATTCCCGTCGCGATCGCGGCATCGCGCCCGATCGGCGCGAGGACCAGCGCACGTTCCGACACCGTCCGTTGCTTCACGCGTGCTCGCCGTCCAGCAGGTCGCCGTTGCCGTGCAGCACGGGCACGCCGCGCAGCACCCCCTGAAACTTCGTCAGGGGCTCGCCCAGCGTGATGCCGTCGCTGCTGATGCGGTATTCGCGGATGGTGTTCTCGTGCGGACCGGTCCGCTTCTTGACGATCGAGATCGCACGCCGGACCCGGCCCAGCGCCTCGAAATAGCGCAGCAGGATGACGGTGTCGGCAAGGTAGGTGACGTCGACCGGCGTCTTCATGTCGCCGACCAGCCCGTGCTGTGCGACGGTCAGGAACGTCGTCGCCCCCTGCCGGTTCAGATATTGCAGGACTTCGTGCAGGTGCAGGACCAGCGCCTGTTCGCCCGGCATCGCCGCCTGATAGCCGTTGAGGCTGTCGATCACCACGGTCCGCGCGCCATGTTCCTCGACGCACCGCCGCACCCGCGACGAGAACTCGCCCGGCGACAATTCGGCGGCATCGACCTGTTCGAGGATCAGCGCGCCGCTGTCGAGCATCCCTTGCAAGTCGATGCCGAAGCTTCTGGCCCGCTGGATCAGCAGGCCGACCTCTTCATCGAACACGAACATCGCCGCGCGCTCGCCGCGGGCCACCGCGGTCTGGACGAAGGTCAGCGCGATCGAACTCTTGCCGGTGCCGGCCGGGCCCAGCACCAGCACGCTCGACCCGCGTTCGATCCCGCCGCCCAACAGCGCGTTGAATTCGGGCGAATCGGTGGTCATCAGATAGCGGTCGAACTCGCGCCGATGCTCCGCGGAGATCAGCCGGGGGTATACGCATACCCCGCCGGTCTCGATCGTCGCGTCGTGGAATCCGCCGCGGAACCGCCGCCCGCGATACTTGACCACGCGCACCCGCCGTCGCTCGGCGCCATATTCGGGCGCGAGTTCCTCCAGCCGGATCACGCCGTGCGCGACCGAATGGACGGTCTTGTCGTTGACGTCGGTGGTCAGGTCGTCGAGCATCAGGACGGTGGCGTTGCTTTTGGCGAAATAATGCTTGAGCGCCAGGATCTGCCGCCGGTAGCGCAGCGAGCTTTGCGCGAGCAGCCGGATTTCGGACAGGCTGTCGAGGACCACGCGGTCGGGCTGCACGCGCTCGAACACCTCGAAGACCCGCCTGGTCGTCTCGCCGAGTTCAAGGTCGGACGAGTATAACAGGCTCTGCTGCTGGTCCTCGTCGAACAGGTTTTCGGGCGGGATGAGTTCGTACACCTCGATCCCGCTCAGGTCCCAGCCATGCGAGGTCGCCGATGCGCGCAGTTCGTCCTCGGTTTCGGACAGGGTCACGTACAGGCAGCGCTCGCCCGCCGCGGCGCCGGTCATCAGGAACTGCATCGCGATCGTCGTCTTGCCGGTGCCGGGGCTCCCCTCCAGCAGGAAACTGCGCGCGCGATCGAAGCCGCCGCCCAGGACGTCGTCGAGGCCGGCTATGCCCGTCGCTGCATCCTTCGAAATCGTCACCGGCAACTCCTGACTGCGCCACTCATCCATCCTGCACAGCCTATGCCACAATCCGCCGGCAATAGTCATTGCGACAGATCAACCGCGGACGTACCCGGCTACAGCAGTCGATCGAGCGTGATCGGCAGGTCGCGGACGCGTTTGCCGGTGGCGCTATAGACCGCGTTGGCGACCGCCGCGGCGACCCCGGTGATGCCGATCTCGCCGATGCCGTGCGCGCCCATCGGGGCATGCGGATCGGCGATGTCGGTCCAGATCACGTCGATCTCCGGCACGTCGAGATGCACCGGAACGTGATATTCGGCGAGGCTGGGGTTCATGATCCGGCCGCTGCGTTCGTCGAACTGCGTTTCCTCCATCAACGCCATGCCCAGCCCCATGATGATGCCGCCACGGAACTGGCTGGTCGCGGTCACGGGGTTGAGGATGCGGCCGCAGTCGAACGCGCCGAGGAAGCGGCTGACGCGGACCTCGCCGGTCACGCTGTTCACCCGCACCTCGCAGAACAGTGCGCTGCGCGAATGCATCGACCAGTGCATGAATTCGAACGGCATCGACCCGGCCTTCGTCACGCTCACGCTGTCGCGCTGCGCACGGGCGAGGATCGAGGCGTAGCTCTCGCGCCGCGCCGGATCGTCGAGCTTGGCCAGCCCGCCGCCGTCGCTGCCGACCTCGTCCACCGACAGTCCGGCGAGCGGGGAATCGTTGCCGGCCAGCTTCAGCAGCGTCGCGACCAGTTCGCCATGCGCGGCGATGACCGCCGCGCCGATCGCCGCGGTCTGTTGCGAGCCGCCGGCCATGATCGCGCCGGGAATGTCGCTGTCGCCATAGCCGACCTCGATCCGATCGATCGGCAGGCCAAGGCGTTCGGCGGCGACGATCGCGGTGGTGGTCGACGTGCCCATGCCCATCTCCGCCGCCGCGACCTCGACCTTCGCACGCACGTCGTCGCCGTCGCGGACCAGCGTCAACCGCGCCTTGGCGCCCGGCATCCGGTAATAGGGATAGGTACCGGTGGCACAGCCCATGCCGATGCGCCATTCGCCCTCGGTTCGGGTGCCCGGCGTCGCGGGGCGGGCGTCCCAGCCGAACCGCGCCGCGCCATCGCGCCATGCCTTGACGATGTGCCGCGAGGAGAAGGGCAGGCCGCTGGTCGGGTCCCGGTCCGGTTCGTTTCGGATGCGCAGTTCGACCGGGTCGATGCCCAGATCGACCGCCAGCTCGTCGATCGCCGATTCCAGCGCGAACGTGCCGACCGCTTCGCCCGGCGCGCGCATGAAGGTGTTGGCGAGCATGTTCATCCGCGCCACCTCCACCTGCAACAGGATGTTGGGCACGGCATAGGCGCTGCGGGTGCCGAGGATGAACGGTTCTGGCATGTTGTTGTGCGGCGTCATCACCGACAGGCCGGTATGGACCAGCGCCTCGAACGTCCCGTCGGCATCGGCGCCGATCGCCACGCGCTGTTCGGTCAGCGTCCGCCCGCCGACGGTGCGGTACATGCCCTCACGCGACAGGGCGATGCGGACCGGCCGGCCAGCGAGGCGCGATGCAGCGGCGGCGATCACCTGATGGTCCCAAAGCCCCTTGCAGCCGAACCCGCCACCGACATAGGGCGAGGTCAGCCGCACCTGTCCGGGCTTCAGCCCGAACACGTCGGCCATGGTCTGCGCCTGCTGCGTCACCATCTGGCTGGCGTCGTGGATCACCAGCGTGTCGCCGACCCATGCCAGCGTCGCGGCGTGCGGCTCGATCGGATTGTGGTTGTGGCGCGGCGTGCGATAGCGCTGGTCGACGCGGTGTGCCGCCCTGGCCAACGCCCCCTCCGCATCGCCGATCGCGTTGCGCAGCGGCTGTCCCATGAACAGCCCCTGTTCCAGCCCGTTGCCCTTCGCGCCCGCCAGATCGGTGGTCGACGGCTCCTCGGCATAGGTCACTCCCAGCAGCGCGGCGGCATGATCGGCCTGTTCCTGCGTCCCGGCGAGGACGCAGGCGATCGGCTGTCCGTTCCAGTGGACGCGGTCGTCCTGAAAGATCGGCAGGTCGGCCGGCCCGACCGCATTGGCCGACGATCCGAACACCGGGGGCGTCGCCATGCGTGGCGCGTTCCGGTGCGTCATGACCAGCACCACGCCCGGCGCGGCCTCCGCCGGACCCGTGTCGATCGCCGTGATCCGCCCGCGCGCGATCGTCGAATAGGCAAGCGCCGCATAGACCATGTCGTCGAAGCGATGCTCCGCCGCGAACGCCGCGCCGCCGGTGACCTTCAACGCGCCGTCCAGCCGCGACACCGGCTTGCCGATCAGCCCGTGCTTGCGCGCGATCAGCGGGTCGGGCCTGCCGCCCGGCATCCAGCTGTCGGGGGCGAGCGGGACGACCCTTTGCAAGGCGCCCAGCATCAGCCCCTGCATCTTCTGCCTCGCGGAATCGACGATGCTCATGCCGCTTCTCCGGTGGTGAGGGCGCCCAGCACGGCGACGAGGGTCCGCGTGGCGAGGGCAGGCTTGAAGCCGTTGTCGCGCAGGGGCCGAGCATCGGCGAATTCGGCGGTGGCGGCGGCGTGGAACGCTTCCGGCGTCGCCGGACCGCCGCGGAGCGCCGCCTCGGCGATCGATGCGCGCCATGGCTTGGGTGCGACGCCGCCGAACGCGATCCGGACGTCGCCGATACGGTCGCCGTCCATCTCGATCGCCGCCGCGACCGAGACCAGCGCAAAGGCATAGCTCGCCCGGTCGCGTACCTTGCGATAGGTCGAACGCGCACCGAAGCGCAGCGGCGGCAGCTCGACGGCGGTGACGAGGTCGCCGGGCGCCAGCACCGTGTCGCGATCGGGGCGGTCGCCGGGCAGGCGGTGCAGGTCGCCGAACGGCAGCGTCCGGCGGCCCGGCGGACCATCGACATGGACGATCGCCTCCAGCGCGCTCAGCGCCACGCACATGTCGGACGGATGGGTCGCGACGCAGGCATCGGACGTGCCTAGCACCGCGTGTATGCGATTGAACCCGCCCATCGCATCGCAGCCCGATCCCGGCACGCGCTTGTTGCAGCGCGACCCCTCCACATCGTAGAAATAGGTACAGCGCGTCCGCTGGAGCAGGTTGCCGCCGACGGTCGCCATGTTGCGGATCTGTGCCGACGCCCCGGCAAGGATCGCGCGGGCCAGCACCGGATAGCGTGACCGTACCAGCGGATGTTCGGCCAGCGCGGTGTTGCGCACGGCGGCCCCGATCATCAGTCCGCCGTCGCCGGTTTCGGTGATCGTCGCGGGCAGGCTGCTGACATCGACCAGCGTGTCGGGCTGCGCGATCCGCTCGCGCATCAGGTCGACGATATTGGTCCCGCCGCCGAGATACGCCGCCCCCTTCGCTGTGCCCATGCGCACCGCTTCGGCCGGGTCGGCGGCGCGGGCATAGTCGAACGGGGTCATGCCGCCACCTCCGCGGTGAGGGTCGCGCGGATCGCGTCGATGATCCCGTTATGCGCGCCGCAGCGGCACAGGTTGCCGCTCATCCGTTCCTGGATTTCCTCGCGGGTCAGGGTGACGCCGGCGGACAGGTCGTGGCTCACGACGCTGGGCACGCCGCGCCGCGCCTCCGCCGCCATGCCGATCGCCGAACATATCTGTCCGGGCGTGCAATAGCCGCACTGGAAACCGTCATGCTCGATGAACGCGCTCTGCAACGGATGCAGCGCGTCGCCGTCGGCCAGCCCCTCGATCGTCGTGATGCTCCGGCCGTCATATTGCACCGCCAGCGCGAGGCAGGACAGGATGCGCTCGCCTTCGACCAGCACCGTACAGGCGCCGCAGGCACCCTGGTTGCAGCCCTTCTTGGTACCGGTCAGGTGCAGCCCCTCGCGCAGATGGTCCAGTAGCGAGACGCGGGGATCGTCGGGGATTGCCACTTCGATTCCGTTGACGATCAGCGACATGGCAAACCCTCCGATGGCAGCGATGCGCGAAGAGAACAGCTTGCGATGCGGGCGTCCACCATATTCGGATATGGTCCGAGTTCGGCCTACCCGCGATACCGCGCCTCCGCCAGATCGAGTTCGCGCACCAGTTTCCTCGCGGTCTCGCTGCCGATCGTCCGGCTGCGGATCAGCCGGCTCAGCTCGTCGCGTTCGGCCTTCACCCCGATCAGGCGGAGTTCGGCCGACAGCCGTTCCTGCGTGCGCAGCGCATCGGGCGCCCCCCCGGCCAGCCCGTCGATCCGCTCGCGATAAACGTCCATCACCCGCGCACCGGCGGCGATATACAGGTCGGGATCATCATGCGCTTCGGCCAGCGCATGCTGCTGCCGCTCGATCGCGCGCACCGCCGCCCGGGCGGTCGTGATGCGCGCGGCATCCTCCTGCGCCTGGTGCGAGGGCTCGGCGGGCAGCGTCAGCCCTTTCAGCAGTACCGGCAGCGCGAACGTCGCGAGCAGCAGCGACACGATGATGACCCCCGCCGCGAGGAAGATGGCAAGGTCGCGCGCGGGAAACGGGCTACCGTCGGTCAGCGTCAACGGCAGCGTCAGCACACCCGCCAGCGTGATCGCCCCGCGTACCCCGGCGAACGACGTCGTCGCCACCAGCCGCCAGTCGGGGCTGCGCAGCGCGCCCGGCGGCGCCTTGCGCAGGATGGTCAGCCGAAGCGACACCCACACCCAGCAGAAGCGCAGCAGCGCGAGGCCGGCGACGATCGCGAGGATATAGACCGCCAGCCACCATGGCGAGGCATGGCCGGTCAGCGCCACCGTATCCTTAGCCCCCTCGATGATCGCGGGCAGTTGTTCGCCCAGCAGGACGAAGATGATGCCGTTCAGCGCGAACTGCACCATGTCCCACACCGAATTGCGGCGCATCCGCGTGGCGGCCATCGTCTGCCGCGAAATCTCGACATAGGTCATCGTCACGCCCGCGCCGACCGCGGCAAGGATGCCGGAGGCGTGGAAATGCTCGGCCAGCAGATAGGAGCCGAACGGGATCAGCAGGCTGACGAGGATCTGCGATCCGCTGTCCTCGCCGAAGCGGCGGGTCACCCAAGCCTTGGCGCGCGACACGACGATGGTCAGCACGACGCCGATCGCGAGGCCCGCGCCCGCGACCCACAGGAAATTGACCGCGGCGGCGGTGGCGGAAAAGGTGCCGGTCAGCGCGGCGGCGATGGCGAAGCGCAGGCAGACGAGGCCCGATGCGTCGTTCAGCAGCGATTCCCCTTCGAGGATGTGCATCATCCGCTTCGGGATCGGCACGCGCGCCGCGATGGCCGATACCGCGATCGGATCGGTCGGCGACACGACCGCCGCCAGCGCGATCGCCACCGCCAGCGGCATGGCGGGGATCATCCAGTGGATGAAGAACCCCATGCCGACGACGGTCAGCAGCACCAGCCCCAGCGCCAGTTCGACGACGGTCGACAGATCCTTGAACAACTCGTCCTTGGGGATGCGCCACCCGTCGAGGAACAGCAGGGGCGGCAGGAACAGGAACAGGAACAGTTCGGGATCGAGTTCTACCCGGTGTTCGGTCGACAGGCCGATGACCCCGCCGAGCGCGATCTGGACCAGCGGGGTCGGAACCGACCAGGGGAGCATTCGGGCAACGGCGCCGCTGACGACGACCGCCAGCAGCAGGAACAGACTGATCGATACGACTTCCAAACATCCTCTCCCGCGATCCTGCCGGGGGTGTAGAGGGTCGTCGTCGCACGCCGCAACCCGTATCGACCGGCTATTCCCCGGTCGGCGCGGGCAACGCGTCCTCCGCGACGATCGCGATCGCCGCGCCGCCGCGGCGCAGCTGTTCCGCCCGGCGATACTCGGCATGGGCATGGACGAACCGGCCGAAGGGCTGTGCGTTGCTGATGACCAGCATGGTCGATGTAGCACCGACGGCGGCCATGATCCGCGCGCCCTGCGCCGCGAGGCGGCAGGCGAGCGGGCCGTCCCTCGGTGCGCCGAGGATCGCGATCCGGTGTCCTTTCAGCGGTCCTTCGGCCGCGGGTCGCGGTGCCGGTATCTTGGGCGTCGGCGGCGGGTTCAGCCATTCGGCCAGCGACACGCCGGTATGAGCCATCGCGCGCACCACCACCAGCCCGGCGGTGCGGGCATCGCTTAGCGCATCGTGGTGGCGGTGACGGATATTCAACGAGCGGCTGAGGGTGTTCAGCTTGTGATTGGGCAGTTCGGGCCAGGCGCGGCGCGCGACGCGGACGCTGTCGAGCCAGTTCGCCTCGATCGCGGGCAGGCCGTGCCGATGACATGCCGCCGCCAGTGCGCCCTTGTCGAACGACGAATGCGCGACGGTCGTCCGGCTCGACAGATGGCCGCCGACGATCGCATGCACGTCGGCGAAGGTCGGCTTGCCGGCGACGTGTTCGCTGGCGATGCCGTGGATACGCGTGTTGAACGGCGAGAAGTCGTCGCACGGATCGAGCAGCGTGTCGTAGGCGAAGACTTCCACGCCGTCGCGAAAGCCGACGATGCCGATCTGGCAGATGCTGCTGACGCGCGAGCAGGCGGTTTCGACATCGATCGCCACGAAATCGACCGGTGTCGCGTGCGGGGCGGCATGAAACGGGGGACGGGGGCTCACCGGCGCGGCCTAGCACAATCCCTTCCCCGGCGAAAAGAATGCGACAATGATAAGAATAGGTCGCAATAGCATTGACTCTGCGACTAGGTCGCAATAGCTGGCCCTCAACCAGGGGGACGACATGATCGAACAGAAGAGTTTTCTCGCAATGGCCTGTGTCGGGTTCATTGCGTCGGCACCGGCCATCGCCGCCGAGCCGGAGGGGGGCAAGCCCGACCGTCCCGTCGCGATGCAGGACCGCGTCGACGACCGCGACGTGATCGTTGTCAACGGACAGCGCACGGCGGGCGCGAAGGTCGAAAGTCCGAAGGGGACATCGGCGCTGATCGATACGCCGCAGACGATCACCGTCCTGAACGACCAGACGATCCGCAAGCAGAACCTCCAGACGCTGCGCGACGCGTTGCAGACCATCCCGGGCATCACCTTCGGCGCGGGCGAGGGCGGCGGCGGCTATGGCGATTCGATCAACCTGCGCGGCTATGCGGCGGCCAACGACATCACCATCGACGGCGTGCGCGATTCGGCGCAGTACAGCCGCACCGATCCGTTCAACCTCCAGCAGATCGAGGTCTATAACGGCGCGAACACCGTCTTCAACGGATCGGGGTCGGTCGGCGGCACGATCAACCTGGTGTCGAAGGTGCCGGGTGTCGAGGACCTGTCGATCGTGCAGGCGTCGGTCGGCACCGACGAATATTACCGCGCATCGGTCGACGCGAACAAGCGCGTGTCCGATCTGGTCGCGGTGCGGCTGACCGGCGCCTATCACCACAACGACGTGCCCGGTCGCGATGTCGAGAAGTTCGAACGCTGGGGCATTGCACCCTCGGTGACGATCGGCATCGGTGGCCCGACCAGCCTGACGCTGGCCTATGTCCATCAGGAGGATCGCAATACCCCGCTGTACGGCGTGCCCTTCTATCAGGGCCCGATCGGGGGCGGGGTGCTGCCCGGTGTCGACCGGTCCGACTATTACGGCATCGCGAACCTCGATCGGCAGGACCAGACGGTCGACCGCTTCACCGCGACGTTCCGCCATGCGATCGACGACCGCCTGTCGGTCCGCAACCTGACCCGGTGGCAGCGTGTCGCGCAGGACAGCGTCACCAGCGCGCCGCAGGGAACCTATTGCCTGGGCACCACCGGGTTGCAGCCGGTCGGCGCGAACGCGGCGGCGACCGTCGGTATCGCCTGTCCCGCAGGCCTCGCCCGCGGCAACTGGCGGCCGTCGGGACCGCGCGGGCTGGTACGCGATCAGGTCAACGACCTGCTGTACGACCAGATCGACCTACGCCACGAAGCGGGCGAGAAGGGCCGGGTCCGCAACGTCGCCAATATCGGCGTGTCGGGGACGATCGAGAACTATCGCATCACCAGCGGCAGCCTGCTGCGCACCGCTGCGGGCGCCGCGGTGACCGCGCCGGACCTGACCATCGCCAGTCCCGACACGCGCTGGACCGGTCCGGTCAACCGGACCGTCACGTCGCAGGCGCGCTCGGAAACGCAGAACCTTGCCGTCTATGCGTTCGACACGCTGGAACTGGGCCGGTATTTCGAACTGAACGGCGGGGTCCGCTGGGAGGTGCAGGACGCGACGTTCCGCAACCTGCCGCTCGCCTTCGTCCCGCCGGGCACCACGCCGCTGACCGCGCTGCAGCAACGCCCGCAACGCTCGACCGAGCGGCTGTTCTCCTATCGCGGCGGGGCGGTGTTCCACCCGGTCGAAACGGTCAGCATCTATGCCGGATACGGCAAGTCGAAGACGCCGTCGTCGCAGACGGTGCGGCTGGGCTGCGGCGTGCTCGCCACCGCCAGTGCCGCCGATCCGTGCGCCGTGGCACCCGAGACCGCCGAGAATATCGAGGCGGGGGTGAAGGCCGCGCTGTTCGGCCGCAAGCTCGAACTGACCGCCGCGGTGTTCCGCAACGAACGCACCAACTACCGCGTGCCCTCCAACGATCCGGCGCTGCCGGCCGGGTTGCAGGTGCTCGACGGTCGCGCGCGGGTCGACGGCATCGCGCTGGGGCTGTCGGGATCGATCCTGCCGGCATGGACCATATTCGCCAACTACACATATCTCGACGGCCGGGTCCGGCAGTCGATTTCCGACCGCGATCTGGCCGCCGGCGTCCGCGATCCACAGTCGGAGGCGCGACTGGTGCAGACGCCCGAACATTCGGGATCGCTCTTCACCACGTACAAGCTGCCGTTCGGGCTCGAGATCGGCTATGGCCTGACCTATCAGGGGGCGATCGCGCTGAACGTGCCGAATGCGTTGCAATCGGTGCAGTTCCGCGCCGACGACTATCTGATCCACCGGGCCTATCTGGCCTATACGATCGCGGAGCGGGCAACGGTGCAGCTGAACGTCCAGAACTTCACCGACGAACGGTATCTGACCGGCATCCGCAGTAACGTAAACGCCACGACCGGCGCGGTCACCGGCGGCTGGGCGATGCCCGGCGACCGGCGGCAGGCGGTGCTCAGCCTCTTCTATAACTTCTGACGGGGACGGGCGGCGTTCCATGCTGATCGCAATTCCGCAGGTGCTGGACGCCGCCGCCCTGAACCGTGTCCGCGCGTTGATGGCGGACGGCGACTGGATCGACGGCAACGTCACCTCCGGTCCGCAATCGGCACTGGCCAAGCGCAACCGCCAGCTGGCCGAGGACAGCGCGGCGGCGCGCGAGGCGGGTGCCGTCGTGCTCGACGCGCTGGGCCGGTCGCCGCTGTTCGTCGCCGCCGCGCTGCCGCTGAAGGTCTTTCCGCCGCTGTTCAACCGGTACGAGGGGGGCGAGGCGTTCGGGCTGCATGTCGACAACGCCATCCGCATGAAGCGCGGCACCGATTTCCGCATCCGCAGCGACCTGTCGGCGACGCTGTTTCTCGAAGACCCCGCCAGCTATGACGGCGGCGAACTGGTGATCGAGGACCGGTTCGGCCCGCAGACGGTCAAGCTGCCCGCCGGGCACATGGTGCTGTATCCCGCCTCCAGCCTGCACCGGGTGACGCCGGTCACGCGCGGCGTGCGCACCGCCGCCTTCTTCTGGTTGCAGTCGATGGTGCGCGACGATGGCGAGCGCCGGCTGCTGTTCGACCTCGACCAGTCGGTGCAGGCGCTGGGTGGCGAGCGGGGGCAGGGCGATGCCGTCGTCGTGCAGCTGACCGGGCTGTACCACAATCTGCTGCGCCGCTGGGCCGACGCATGACCGGCGTTGCCGCCAGGCGCCGGCGCAACTGGCGCGCATGGTGGGCGAAGCAGCTGATCGCGTGGCACTGGATCAGTGCCGGCGTGTCGCTGGCGGCGATGCTGCTGTTCGCGATCACCGGCATCACGCTGAACCATGCCGGGGCGATCTCCGCCGAACCGGTCGTCGCCGAACGCACGGCGCAACTGCCCGGCAGCCTGTTGCGGACGCTGACCGCCGCCGCCGCGACGAAGGGCACGATCCCTGTTCCGGTCGCGACCGATATCGAACGGCAGGTGGCGCTGGACGTCGCCGGACGGCCGGTGGAATGGTCCGATGGCGAGGCCTATGTCGCGCTGCCGCGGCCCGGCGGCGACGCGTGGGTCAGCATCGACCTGACCAGCGGGGCGATCCGCGCCGAGATGACCGATCGCGGCTGGATCAGCTACCTGAACGACCTGCACAAGGGGCGCAATGCCGGCTCGGCTTGGTTCTGGTTCATCGACGTGTTCGCCATCGCCTGCGTCCTGTTTTCGATCACCGGGCTGCTGCTGCTGCAACTGCACGCCAAACGCCGCCCGTCGACCTGGCCGCTGGTGGCGGGCGGGGTGGCGTTGCCGGTGGTGCTCGCCGTGTTCCTGATCCATTGAAGTCCGGGGGAGATAAACCGATGCGTATCCTGTCACTGGCGGTACTGGGCGGCGCGACCGTCGCCGCCGCGCCCGCGCCGCCCGCGGGGACGATCACCGTCACCATCCCGCGCCTGTCGGTCGCCGAATATCACCGCCCCTATGTCGCGGTGTGGGTCGAACCGGCGGGCGGCGGCGCGGGGCGCACGCTGGCGCTGTGGTACGACGTGCGGAAATCGGGGGCGGAGCCGGGCACCAAATGGCTCACCGACCTGCGCGCGTGGTGGCGCAAGGGGGGCCGCAGCATGAAGCTGCCCGCCGACGGCGTCAGCGGCGCGACCCGCGCGCCCGGCACCCACAGCATCGCGCTGCCGACCGACCTGCGCCCCGGCAATTACGTGCTGAACGTCGAGGCGGCGCGCGAAACCGGTGGCCGCGAACTGGTGCAGGTGCCGCTGACCGTACCGCTCAAGGCCGCGCGTGCCACCGGATCGCACGAACTGGGCGCCGTCACGCTCGCCGCCCGCTGAAACCCCTTCGCCCGAGGATTAGTCCCATGACCCGTTTCGCCCGGCACCTGCTCGCCGCCGCCGTCCTGCTCTCCGTTCCGACCATCGTGTCCGCCCATCGGCTGTGGATGCTGCCGTCGGGCACTGTCTTCTCCGGCACCGACAGCTGGGTGACGGTCGATTTCGCCGCATCGAACGACCTGTTCTATGCCGACCACCAGCCCGGCCGGCTGGACGGGGTAAAGGTGTGGCAGCCCGACGGCAGCGCGGGACAGGTTCAGAACGGTGCGACCGGGCGCTATCGATCGGTGTTCGACGTGAAGCTCGACAAGCCAGGGACGTGGAAGATCGGGACCGAAATGTCGGGCCTGATGGGCAGCTTCAAGGTGAATGGCGAGGAGAAGCGAGTCGGCGGGCGCGGCGGACCGCCGGGACCCGACGGAGTGCGTCGTCCGCCGCTGACCGTCGCCGACATTCCCGCCGACGCGACCGAGGTGAAGCTGACCGAAACCAGCAACCGCAACGAGATCTTCGTGACCGCGGGTGAGCCGACGCGCACGGTGCTGAAACCCACGGGCAAGGGGCTGGAGGTCGACTTCGTGACCCATCCCGACGAACTGGTCGCCGGCGAAGCGGCGCGGTTCCGCTTTCTGGTCGACGGGCGGCCGGCGCCGGGGCTGAAGGTGACGGTGGTGCCGGGCGGCAAGCGCTATCGCAACGCGGAGGGCGCGCGCGAGCTGACGACCGGGGCCGATGGCGTGCTGGCGGTCGATTGGCCGGCGGCGGGAATGTATTGGCTGAGCGCCGCATACGAGGATGCGAAGCCCACCGCACCGCGCGCGACCGGACGGCGGATGGCCTATGTCACCACGCTGGAGGTGATGACGCCCTGACCTTGCCGCCGCGTATCGTGCTGCCGACCGGGCCGTCGGCGGCCGCGCTGGCCGGGCACGATCCGGATGCGCCGGTCGCGACCCTGTCGGGGGTCGCGATGGGGACGGAGTGGCGCGTACGGTGCGCGTTGCCGAAGGACGCCGATACCGGCGTGTTGCAGGACGCGATCGAGGCGCGGCTCGGCGAACTCATCGCGCAGATGAGCCATTGGGAGCCGGCGTCAGACCTGTGCCGTTTCAACGCGCTGCCCGCCGGTGGCTGGGCGGACCTGTCGCCCGACTTCGCGGCGGTCGTCGACCTGTCGCTGCGGGTGGCCCATGCCGGCGGCGGTGCCTTCGATCCTGCGATCGGGCGACTGGTCGATCTGTGGGGCTATGGCCCCCCTGGGCCGCAGGACGCTCCCGACGCGGCGGCGATCGACGCGGCGCGCGCGGCATCGGGGTGGCAGCGGCTGCGGCGCGACCCGATGGGCCGCCGCCTCCGCCAGCCCGGCGGACTGTCGCTCGACCTGTCGGGGGTGGCGAAGGGATATGCGGTCGATGCGGTCGCCGACCTGCTGGCGGGGCGGGGGGTGCGGCATTGCCTGGTCGAGATCGGCGGCGAACTGGCCGGGCGCGGGATGCGGCCCGACGGCGATCCGTGGTGGGTCGAGCTTGAGCCAGCGGCGGGCCTGCCGCCGCTGCGGCTGGCGCTGCACGAATATGCCGTCGCGACCTCGGGCGACTATGTGCGCGGGGGCCATTCGATCGATCCCCGCACCGGCCGGCCGGCGACGAACGGGGTGGTGGCGGTCAGCGTCGTGGCCCCGACGGCGATGCTGGCCGATGCGCTCGCGACCGCGATTGCGGTGGGCTATCCCGACATGGGCACGTTCGACGTCGCTGCACGGATAGTGGTTCGCGACGGTTCGGGTTTGCGCGAGGTGCTGACACCGCGCTTCGCGGCAATGCTGATCCCGTCGTGAGGCGATGGCCGAGGGAACGGTCGGGCCAGCCGGTCCATTCAATTCCTACCGACCTTATAGAATTTCTTTGGCTTCAAGCCCGCGGGCGCACGGTATGCGGTGGCCGGCCGCCGCCGACCCATGCGGCAAGAAACAAGGAATTCAGGGAATGACCAAGGGCCGCACCATCGCCCTGCTCGGGGCGTCGCTGCTGACGCTCGCCGCAACGGGCGCCGTCGCGCAGACCGTCGCACCGTCGCCGGAAGCTGCGCCGCCGACGCAGGACGACCCGGCACAGACCGCGACTCCCGCCGACGAAGGCGACGCGATCATCGTCACCGGCACGCGGACCGCCGGGCGTACCCGGCTCGACAGCGTATCGCCGGTCGACGTGCTGAGCGGCTCCAGCCTGCAGCGGCAGGGAACGACCGAACTGGCGGCGGCGCTGGCGACGGTGGCACCGTCGATCAACTTCCCGCGCCCCTCGGCCAACGATGCCACCGATGCGATCCGCCCGGCGACGCTGCGCGGCCTTGCCCCCGACCAGACGCTGGTGCTCATCAACGGCATCCGCGGCCACACCTCGGCCAATCTCAACACCAACGGCACGGTCGGGCGCGGATCGGCGGCGGTCGACCTGAACACCGTGCCCACCGCCGCGCTCGACCGGATCGAGGTGCTGCGCGACGGCGCGTCGGCGCAATACGGGTCGGATGCGATCGCCGGCGTCGTCAACCTGCGCCTGCGCGAGGCGCGGCAGGGCGGCGGCGCGTCGGTCACCTACGGCTTCTACGACACGCAGGTCGATACCGCGAACAACCGGCGCAGCGTCACCGGCGAGCCGGTCGTCACCGCGACCGCGTGGCAGGGGATCGGCTTCGGCGCCGACGGCTTCGTCACCGTGTCGGGCGAATATACCAGACGGCAGCCGACGAACCGTGCCGATATCGACCGCCGCGTGACCCCGAACCGCGTCACCGGCCGCTATGGCGATCCCGCGGTCGAACAATATACCGGTTTCGTCAACGCGGGCACGTCGCTCACCGACAATGTCAGCCTGTATGCGTTCGGCGGCTATCAGGATCGCGACACGCGCAGCGCCGCATTCCCCCGCAACGCCAATGCCCAGACGACGCTGGCCGGCTATCCGAACGGCTTCGTGCCGCTCATCAACACCAAGACGAAGGATATCAATTCGGCGGTCGGGCTGCGCGGCGATTTCAGCGGGTACAATGTCGACCTGTCGTTCAGCTATGGCCGCAACACCGTCGATTTCCGGACGCTCGATTCGGCCAACTACGCGTTCGGCGCGGCGACCCCGCGCAACTTCTACGACGGGCAGGTGGCGTACGACCAGTATGTCGCCGGCCTCGACGTGACGCGCAGGTTCGACGTGTTCCAGTCGTTGAACGTCGCCTTCGGGATCGAGGGGCGGCGCGAAGGCTACAAGATCTCGCCGGGCGAGCAGGCATCCTATGGCTACCCCGCGACCGGCGCGACCGGCGGCGCGCCGGGTGCGCAGGGGTTCGGCGGCTTCAGCCCGGCCAACGCCACCGAACGTGGCCGGCGCAGCGGCAGCATCTATGCCGATGTCGAGGCGCAGGTGACCGACCGGTTGCTGGTCGGGATCGCCGCGCGCGGCGAGCATTATTCGGACTTCGGCTCGACCGCGACCGGCAAGCTGTCCGCACGCTACGACGTCACCGACTGGTTCGCGCTGCGCGGCACCGCCTCGACCGGCTTCCGCGCGCCGTCGCTCCAGCAGCAATATTTCACCCAGATCGCGTCGGTCGTCACCAACGGCGTACCGATCCTGACCGGCACCTTCCCGTCGGTCAGCCCGGTCGGCAGCGCGCTGGGCGGTCTTCCGCTGGAACCCGAACGGTCGACCAACCTGTCGATCGGCACGGTGATCCGCAGCGGCGGGTTCGACCTGACGATCGATGCCTATCGCATCCGGCTGCGCGACCAGATCGGACTGTCGGAGAACATCCAGGCGACGGCCAGCCCGCAGGTCGCCGCGCTGCTCGCGCCGTACAACGTGTCGGCGGCGCGCTTCTTCATCAACGGGTTGCGCAGTACCGCGAAGGGCATCGACGCGGTCGCGCATTACCGGACCCGCACGGCGGCGGCCGGCACGTTCGACCTGACGCTGGCCGGCAACATCAACGCGATCGACGTCACCAGCGTCCCGACCTCCACCGCGACGCTCGATCCCGCGCCGACGCTGTTCGCGCGCAGCCGTATCCTGACGCTGGAACAGGGTACGCCGGGCGAAAAGGTGACCGGAACGATCGACTGGTCGCTCGACCGGCTGGGGGCACTGGCGCGCGTGACCTATTACGGCAACGTCAACCAGCCCGGCACGACGCCCGCCGCCGACGTGCTGACGGGCGACCGCGCGATCACCGATCTCGAACTGCGCTATACCGGCGACAGGGGCGCGCAGCTCGGCATCGGCGTCAGCAACCTGTTCGACGTCTATCCGCGCGCCACCGCCAGCGCGAACAATTCGACCGGCGTGCTCGGCTTCCCGTATTTCTCGCCGTTCGGGTTCAACGGCCGGTATCTCTACGTGCGCGCCGGGCTGAACTGGTAACGCGACGGTGGCGGGGGCGGCCATGCCGGACCCCGCCACTTCCGGATGGCGCGGCGGTGCCCTATGGATCGGCCATGCAGCCTGTCCGCAACATCGTCGTTTTGACCGGGGCGGGCGTCTCCGCCGAATCGGGCATCGCGACCTTCCGCGGTCCCGGCGGGCTATGGGAGGGGCACCGGGTCGAGGATGTCTGCACGCCCGCCGCGCTGCGCGCCGATCCGGCCCTCGTCCACCGCTTCTACGACCTGCGGCGCGCAGCACTGGGCGGGGTCGCGCCGAACGCCGCGCACCACGCGCTGGCGGCGCTCGACCGGGCGTGGCCGGGCGGGCTGCTGATCGTGACGCAGAATGTCGACGATCTCCACGAGCGCGCGGGGGCGACGCGGCTGCTGCACATGCATGGCGCGCTGCTGTCCGCGCTGTGCGCCGCTTGCGGCGTGCGTACGGCCCATGCCGGAGCATTGCCGCCGGGCAGCCGCTGCGCGGCGTGCGGTGCGGCGGCATTGCGACCCGACATCGTCTTCTTCGGCGAGATGCCCTACGCCATGGACCGCATCGTCGACGCGATCGGCGGATGCGACCTGTTCGTATCGGTCGGTACCTCGGGCGCGGTCTATCCCGCCGCCGGCTTCGTCGAATGGGCGAACGATCGTGGTGCGGCAACGCTCGAACTCAACCTCGAACGATCGGCCGGATCGGACCGGTTCGACGAAAGCCGCCTCGGTCCGGCGGGCGAACTGGTGCCGGCGTGGGTCGACGAACTGCTGCGCGAACGGCGGTAACGCCGGCCCCGTGCCTTTGGCCGGGCGCCATGCTAGGGCGCGCCATGGCCAAATCCCGAAGCAATGCCGGTACCGTCGCGGTCGACGGCGTCTCCTATGACTGGCACCTCCATAGCGAGCCGCACCTGTCGGACGACGAAGGGTGGAAGGGCATGACGATCGCCCTGCTGCAACAGGACGCCAAGCGCGAGGCGCTGGTGGAGTTCCCGGCGCCGAAGCGGTTGTTGAAGGGATTGCCGCGCGGCCGCCTCCAGCTCGACGATGCGACGATCGTCCGCTGCGTCCGCGCCGCGCTGTCGACCGGCTGGGACCCGATGTCGCGCGGCCGGCCCGTCGTGGTGGTGGTCGACGCCGAAGGGAACTGAACGCCGGCGCGCTGGGAAACACGCGCGGTTCGCGTGGCGGGGCAATCTTCCATCCGACCCCCATGCCGCATCTTGCCGCCGATACGATGCGGATGTGCTGCGCGGCCGATCCAGTCCGATCGCGCATCGATCCAACTGCTGTTTGGTTTGGACGCTTCCGACCCCGCTTGATACCCCGACGGTCGACAGGGACGGCCGACCGGCCTTCTGCAAGCGAGTACGGGAAACAGCCATGGCGACGACCGATCCGACCACGATGATGCGCCGCATGGGTGGGGGGCTGCTGTCCTTTCCGGTCACCCATTTCGATGGCGAGGGGCGGTTCGTCGAGGATGCGTATCGCGCGCATTGTGCATCGATGCTGTCGCACCCGCTGACCGGGCTGTTCGCGGCGGGGGGGACCGGCGAGTTCTTTTCGCTGACCCCGGCGGAAGTCGCGCGCGTCGTCGCCGCCGCGGTCGATACCGCGCAGGGCACGGTGCCGGTCATCTCCGGCTGCGGCTATGGTACCGAGATCGCGGTTGGCATCGCCCGCGATGCGGAGGCCGCCGGTGCCGACGGGTTGCTGCTGCTGCCGCCCTATCTGGTCGGGTCGAAGCAGGACGGACTAGCCGCGCATATCGAACGGGTGTGCCGCGCCACCGGCCTCGCGGTCATCGTCTACAACCGCGACAATGCCGTGGTCGATGACGAGACGCTGGCGCGGCTGTGCGAGCGCAATCCGAACCTGGTCGGGTACAAGGACGGCGTCGGCGACATCGAACTGATGACGCGCATCCATGCCCGGATGGGCGACCGGCTGACCTATATCGGCGGCCTGCCGACTGCGGAGACCTTCGCCACCCCCTATCTGACGATGGGGGTCACGACCTATTCCTCGGCGATCTTCAACTTCCTGCCCGAATGGGCGCTCGCCTTCTACGCGGCGGTCCGCGCGCAGGATCATGCGACGGTGCTGGCCGAACTCAAGCGGTTCGTCCTGCCCTATATCGCGCTGCGCAACCGTGGTGCGGGCTATGCGGTGTCGATCGTGAAGGCCGGGATGCGCATCGTCGGTCAGGATGCCGGGCCGGTCCGCACCCCGCTGACCGACCTGTCGGCTGCGGAGGAGGCCGAATTGCGCATGCTGATCGAGGGCGTCGCCACCCCCGTCCGCGCCGCCGCCTAGCCAGTGCGGCACGGGCGGCCTAGCATGGTCCCCATGTTCGAACTCAGCCAGCTCCGCTGCTTCGTCGCCGCGGCCGAGGAACTGCATTTCGGTCGCGCCGCGGCGCGGCTGAACATGACGCAGTCGCCGCTCAGCCGCCAGATCCAGCTGCTCGAACGCATCCTCGACGTGACGCTGCTCGAACGCACCAGCCGCACCGTCGCGCTGACGCCTGCGGGCCGGCTGTTCCTGGTCGAGGCGAAGCGGATCGTGCGGCTGTCTGAAAGCGCGGCCCTCGCCGCGCGGCGGGTGGCAAAGGGGGACGAGGGGCGGGTGGCGATCGGCTTCACCGCCGTATCAGGCTATACGCTGGTGCCGCAGGTGGTGGCGCAGGCGCGCATGGCGCTGCCCAACATCCAGCTGGAACTGCATGAAATGGTGACGACCGATCAGGTCGAGGCGCTGTTGACCGGGCTGATCGACATCGCCTTCGTCCGGCCCCCGGTCGACCGGCACGAATTCGAAACGCTGGCGGTGCGCCACGAACCGCTGGTGGTGGCGTTGCCGCCGGGCGATGCGCGGGCGGGTCAGGCCGACTTCACGCTCGCCGATTTCGATGCCACCCCGCTCATCATGTATGCGCGGCAGGGCGCGGGCTATTTCCACGCGCTGCTTGCCGGGTTGTTCGAAGGGGCAGGGGTCGCGCCCGACTATGTCCAGCATGTGACGCAGATCCATTCGATGCTCGGGCTGGTCCATGCCGGGCTCGCCGCCGCGATCGTGCCGGAATCGGCGACGGGCCTGCACCTGCTCGACGTGCAGTTCCGCCCCCTCGTCATCGATCCGCCGCGCCCGGTCGAGCTGCATCTGGCGTGGCGGCGCGACAATGCCAATCCGGCGCTCGATCCGATGCGGCGGCTGTGCGCCGACGTGGTCGCGTGATCGACCGGCGCAGCGTGCTGGCCGGTCTTGCGGCGACGCCGGTCGCGGCGCGCGGCGCATCCGCCGACCCGGTCGTCGCCACTACCTACGGTCGGGTACGCGGGGTGCGCGAGGGCGGGGTCGCGGTGTTCCGTGGCATCCGCTACGGCGCCGATACCGCGCCGCGCCGTTTCCGGCGCGCGCTGCCGCCCGCTCCGTGGGCGGACATCGCCGATGCCACCCGCTACGGCCTCGCCGCGCCGCAGACCCGTGCGACCGAACCGACCGGCGAGGACTGCCTGTTCCTTAACGTCTGGAGCCCCGGCCTCGACGATGCGCGGCGGCCGGTGCTGGTCTATCTCCACGGCGGCGCGCATGCCCATGGTTCGGGCAGCGATCCGCTGACTGCCGGCGGCAATCTGGCGCGGCGCGGCGACGTGGTGGTGGTGACGCTCAACCATCGGCTGGCGGGCCTCGGCTACGCCTATCTCGCGGCGCTGGGCGGTCCGGCCGAATCGGGCAATGTCGGCAATCTCGATATCGTGCTGGCGCTGCGATGGGTCCGTGCCAACATCGCACGGTTCGGCGGCGATCCGGCGCGCGTCCTGCTCTTCGGCCAGTCGGGCGGCGGGGCGAAGGTGGTGACGCTGATGGCGATGGCCGAGGCGCGCCCGCTGTTCCACCGCGCGGTGACGATGAGCGGCCAGCACGTCACCGCCGCAGGACCGCGCAACGCCACCCGCCGCGCGGCGGTATGGATGGAGCGCGCCGGCGCGCGCGACCCCGCCAAACTGGCGCGGCTGCCGGTCGACCGCCTCGTCGCGGCGATGGCCACCCCCGATCCGGTCGAGGGGAGGGGCGAGATCAGCTTCACCTCGACGCTCGACCATCATGTCCTGGCGCGCCATCCCTTCTATCCCGACGCTCCGCGCGAGGCGGCGCATATCCCGCTGATCTGCGGCAATACCCATGACGAAACCGGCTATTGGCTGCGCGATACGCTGCTGAAGGGCGACACCGACTGGACGAACCTGCCCGACCGGTTGTCGGCGCAGATGGTGAAGGACATGGACCCGGGCTTCGTGATCGAACGCTACCGCGCGATCTATCCGGACCGGACGCCGGGGCAGATCCTGCTCGCCGCCTCCACCGCCGGGCGGTCGTGGCCCGGACACCTGATCCAGGCGGAGGCGCGCGCCGCGCTGAACGGGCCGACATGGATGTATCAGCTCGACTTTCCCGCGCCCGGCGGCGGCGGGGTGCTCGGCGCGTACCACACGCTCGACATCCCGCTGGTGTTCGCCAACATCGGCGTCGCCGACGCACCGACCGGCGACGGCCCGGCGGCGCGCGCGGTGTCGGCGGCGATGGCCGACGCCTTCGTCCGCTTCGCCGCGACCGGCGATCCGAACGGCGGGGGGCTGCCCGCATGGCCGCGCTTCACCCTGCCCGAACGCGCGACGATGGTGTTCGACACGCATAGCCGCGTCGTGCACGATCCACGCCGCGACGAACGCCTGCTGTTCGCGGTCGCCCCCTATATCAAGCCCGGCGGGTAGCCGGCTTTCCCGCGACCTGCGACGTCCGCACCGGGTTCAGCCGCGATCCCACGGAAAGGCGAGGCTCGGCATCTGGGCATAGCGCCGCATCGTCACCGCGATCCGCGCGCCGCAGCCGGGTTCCAGCCGCAGCGTCACGCTCCGTCCCGCCACCGCCTGCACCCGCCCGTCGATCGCGACGCGTTCCAGCCGGTGTTCGGCCCATGCCCCGCCCTGCATCGCCACCTCGCGCGGGGCGTCGGACAGGTTCACCAGCACCACCGTCACGCCGGTATCGTCCATCGCCTCGACCAGCGCAGCGACCCCCTCGGGCAGCCCGGCACGGCGCCTGCCGGTGTCGAACCAGCGCAACCGGCAGTGCAGCGGCACGCCGCCCTGCGGCGGCGAGGTCGGCGACCATGGCGGGCGGGCGATGTGCAATCCACCGGTCGTCTGCTGGATCAGCGCGGTGACGCTCGCCGGGTTCTTGTCCAGCGTCCAGTCGGCCAGCCGGTTTTCAGGGACCGTCGTATCGCCCTCGACCAGCGCCAGCCGCTCGCGCACCCGCTTCAAATCGCCTTCCAGCGCGGTCTCGGCCCAGCCGGGATTCCTGCCCTCGAGGAAGCCGATCCAGGGGTGCTCGCCCGCCGCCGCCCGGTCGGCGGGGGACTGGGTAACGTACCAGATTTCGAACCCGTTGGTGCGGTGCGGACCCTGCTTCCACCCGTACCATCCGTTCGCGCCGTACATGGTGGGCGTGTGCCACACACCTTCGATCGTCCGTCCCGCCGCATCGATCCGGTCGCGCTGCCGTCGCCACAGCTCGATATAGGCGCCGTCGCCGGTCAGCAGCGTCCCGTTCAGGAAGGCGGGGAGGGCGCGCAGCACCCGGTTGCGGTTCTCGCGCACGCCCGTCTGCGGCACCAGCGGCGAGAAGCCCCAGCCATAGACCCCGCCCCACCAGCGCCCGCCCGCCGCGCCGCCGATCGTGCCGTCCAGCCCGACATTGCTCGGCAGGATATCGCCATTGGCCCGCGCCCGATCGACCCATGCGTCGAGGTAATCGAGCACCCACCGCCGATACCGCTCGCCCCCGCCCAGGGCATAGGCATTGAGCCCCAGCATCGTGCAATGGGTATTGAGCGGGGTGTCGCCGACCACCTCCATATATTCGGCGTAATGCCCGAGCGTCTCGGCATAATTCCCTTCGCCATGCTCCATGCGGAACCGGCTGGTGTCGAACGGATCGCCCGCCCAGTCCAACGCGCTGGCGGGGTGCAGCATCGGCCCCCGGCTGCCGTTCATCGCGCTCTTAACGATGCGGTGGTGCGGGTCGTAATTGGGCGCGGCCGGATCGGCCCCGGTATAGAAATCGGCGAAGCGGCAGGTCCGCTCGATCAGCTTCGCATCATGGGGCGTGTTCAGCCCCATGCGATTGAACCCGGTCAGCCCTTCGGAATTATGCTGCCAGTCCATCTGCACCGGGAACTCGCGGTGGTACATGCCCGTCCGCGCGATCGCGACGTCGACCGTGCATGCGGCGGCATATTGCCGCAAATGCCCCTCCCAGAAGCGCCGCGCCATCGTCAGCACCTCGTCCGCGCCGCCCAACGCATGGAGCAGCTCCCAGTCGTTGGTCGCCTCCGCGGCATCGTCCGGCCCGTCGTTCGCACCCCAGCGCGGAAAGACCTTCAGATACCCGCGCGCATCGACATATTTGCCGTAATAGGCGCGGCAGGCAGCGGCATTGGCGGCGAGCAGTTCGCGTTGCAGCACCGCCCAGCGCGGCGGCGCCATCGGCGTCGCGATCCGCACCACCCCGGTCGCTGCACGCACCGCGGCGGGCAGCAGCAGGCCGGCTGCCGCCCCGCCGAGGAACCCGCGCCGTGCGATCACTTCGCCAGTTCCAGCCGTCGGATGGGGCCGACGATGCCGTAGAAGGCGACGATCGTCAGCAGGCAGTGCGCACCGACGAACACCAGCGCCAGATCGAACGACCCGGTCGCCGCGACGATATAGCCCACCACGATCGGCGTCACGATTCCGGCCATGTTCCCGAACATGTTGAACACGCCTCCGGCCGTGCCCGCCAGCTCGCGCGGGGCCACGTCGGACATCACCGCCCAGCCGAGCGAGGCCACGCCCTTGCCGAAGAAGGCGACTGACATCAGCGCGACGACCATCCATTGCTGGTCGACGAACACGCAGCCGATGATCGCACTCGCCAGGATCATTCCGACCAGCAGCGGCAGCTTGCGCGCGGTGTCGAGCGACCCGGTCCGCGCCAGCAGGCGGTCCGAGAGATAGCCGCCAAGCAATCCGCCTGCGAACCCGCACAGGGCAGGCGCAGCGGCGGCGAACCCGGCTTCCATGATGTTCAGTCCGCGTTCCTTGACCAGATAGATCGGGAACCACGTCACGAAGAAATAGGTGAGCACGTTGATGCAGTACTGGCCGAGATAGATGCCGATCATCATCCGGCTGGCGAGCAGCTGGCGGACGTTGACCCAGGTGAAGGTCGAGACGCGGTGCGCCACCGCATCCTCCATCCGCACCAGTCCGCCGCCTTCCTCGATCAGCGCGACCTCGGCGGCGTTGATCGACGGGTGGCGCACGGGGCTGTGGATGTAGCGGACGAACACGGCGGCGGCGACGACGCCGATCGCACCCATCGCGAAGAACACCGAACGCCAGCCATAGTCGTGGACCAGCCAGCCCATGAACGGCGCGAAGGCGACCAGCGAGAAATACTGCGCCGAATTGAAGATCGCCGACGCGGTGCCGCGCTCGCGTCCCGGAAACCACGCCGCGACCAGCCGCGCGTTGCCGGGAAAGCTCGGTGCCTCGGCCAGCCCGACGAGGAAGCGCAACGTGAACAGCATGGTGATCGCCGAGATGCCGGGGACGAGGCCGACGAACCCCTGCGTCGCGGTGAACACCGACCAGAGCGCGATCGCGGCGGCATAGACCCGCCGCGTGCCGAAGCGGTCGAGCAACGCACCGCCCGGCACCTGCGCGATGACATAGGCCCAGGCGAAGGCCGAGAGGATATAGCCGGTCGCGACCGGTGACAGCCCCAGCTCGGCCGACGCCGCGCTGCCCGCGATCGAGAAAGTCGCCCGGTCGGCATAGTTGATCGACGTGATCAGGAAGATCAGCGCGATGATCCGATAGCGGACATGGGTCGGGCGCGCGGTGTCCACGGCGCTGCCCGTAACCGACGGAACAGTCATGCATCCTCCCATGTCCGCCGGATGCGCGTCCGGCCAGTCTGTTGTCCCTCGACGCTAATGGCAGGCGCGGGCCGGGTCCAAGCCAAAAAGGCGCATGATCCAGCCATGTTTCGGCTCGATCGCCGACGTGCCGGGCGGGCGTTCTTCCCGGATCGTGCGATCGGCGCAATGATCGATGCGGAATCGGAATTGGCGTCGGACGGTTTGCAGCGGATAGGCAAGCATCAGGATGAACCGGCCACAGACGCCGGAGCCGGCTTGCAACGGGCCGGAGAACATAGGGGATGATCCATGGCCGGCATCACGAATCTTCGCCATCTGCTCGTCGTCACCAGCGCGCTCGTCGTGCCGGGGGTCGCATCGGCACAGGGCATGCCCGAAACCAATGTCGAAAAGGCGGCACGCGCGCCGGGCCAGCAGAGCGACACCGCCGCTCCGCCGCAATCGCCCGCCGCCCCGGTCGAGCCGGACGTCACCGATGCCGCCGCAGCGGAGATCGTCGTCACCGGCTTTCGCGAGAGCCTGACCAGCGCGATCAACATCAAGCGCAACAGCACCTCGGCAATCGACGCGATCAAGGCGGAGGATATCGCCGAGTTCCCCGACCTGAACCTCGCCGAATCGCTGCAACGCATTCCCGGTGTCGCGATCAGCCGGGTGAACGGCGAAGGGCGCAACATCTCGGTCCGCGGCCTCGGTCCCGAATACACCCGGGTGCGGATCAACGGGATGGAGGCGATCGGCACCACCGGCGGCACCGATAATTCCGGTGGCGTGAACCGGGGGCGCGGGTTCGACTTCAACATCTTCTCCTCCGACCTGTTCAACAGCCTCGCGGTGCGCAAGACCGCGACCGCCGATGTCGAGGAAGGGTCGCTCGGCGCGACGGTCGACCTGCAGACCGCACGACCGTTCGACTTCAAGGAAGCGACCGCCGTCGTGTCGGCGCAGGCGAGCTACAACGACCTGTCGGAAAAGGTGACGCCGCGCGTCTCGGCGCTGCTGACCACCACCTCGTCCGACGGGCGGTTCGGGGTGCTGCTGTCGGTCGCCTACGAACAGCGCAAGCTGCGGGAGGAAGGGGCGAACATCACCCGCTGGACCTATGGCGGGTTCAACGGCGGCTTCGCCCCCGGCTCGACGATCGCCGGAAAGACGATCGCACAGATCAACGACACCAACCCCGATACCGCACTGTTCCACCCGCGCATTCCCGGCCTCGTCAGCTACGACATCGAACAGGAACGGCTGGGTGCCGCGCTGTCGCTGCAGTTCCAGCCGACCGACGCGACGCTGCTGACGATCGACGGCCTGTATTCGCGGCTCGACGGCACCCGCACCGAATCGCAGTTCCAGGCGATCGGATTCAGCCGTTCGGGCACCGGCAAGCCGCAGACGATCATCCGCTCGGGCGTGGTCGATGACGACAACAACATCGTTTCGGGCACATTCGACAACGTCGACCTGCGCACGCAGGCGCGCTTCGACAAGCTGACCACCGATTTCTATCAGGTGACCGGCACGCTGGCGCAGGACATTGGCGACCGGGTGAAGGTCGGCGGCGTGGTCGGCTATGCCCTGTCCGACTTCCGCAATCCGGTCCAGACGACGGTGACGCTCGACGCGGCGAACACGCAGGGGTTCTTCTACGATTTCTCGACCCGGTTCCCGACCATCCGGCCGGGCGTGGACATCGCCAACCCGGCGACCTTCGCCTTCACCAGCGGCACGTCGGAAGTCCGCATCCGGCCGCAGACCGTCACCAACAGCTTCCTGAACGCCAAGGGCTTTCTCGAATGGCAGGCGAGCGACGGCATCAAGCTGAAGGTCGGTGCCGACTGGCGGCGATTCGACTACGACTCGACCGAACGCCGCCGCACCTCGGGCGAGAGCGTCGTCCAGACGCTGACCCCGGCGCAGATCGCGGCGGGCACCCGCCTGTACGACGGCTTTGGCAAGGGGATCGACGTGCCTGCGGGCACGCCCGGCGGCTGGATCGTGCCCGATCTGGCGGCGTTCGAGCAGCTCTACGGTCTCTATTCCAATCCGCTCTACGCGACCGGCGGCGTGGAGGCGACGTCGGCACGCGGGTCGTTCACCACGGTGCGCGAGGAAGACACCGGGTTATGGGCGATGGGCGAGTTCAACCTCGCCGACGCCGGGCTGCCGGTGCGCGGCGACGTCGGCGTGCGCTATGTCCGCACCGACCAGCGCTCGACCGGCTATGCCAGCCGCGGTACCGCCTTCGACTTGGTGGTGGCCGAGCGCGATTACGAGAACTGGCTGCCGTCGGGCAACATCGTGTGGGACATCACGAACACGCTGCTGTTCCGGGTCGGCGCGGCCAAGACGATTGCGCGCGCAGGCATCGGATCGCTGTCACCCGGCGGCAACGTCTCGATCTCGGGCGGCAATCGCGGCTTCTCCAGCGGAAACCCGGACCTGAAGCCGACCGAATCGACCAATCTCGACGTGGCGATCGAATGGTATCCGACGCGCGGGGCGCTTTACGCCGCGTCGTTCTTTCACAAGGACATCAGCACGTTCGTCCAGACGCTGAGCGTCGATGTGCCGTTCAGCGAACTGGGGCTGCCCGCCTCGATCCTCGCGGGTACCTCGGCATCGCCGACCGACGTCTTCATCGTCAGCCGGCCGGTCAATTCGGACGGTGGCAAGCTCAAGGGCTTCGAGGTCAACGTGCAGCAGCCGCTGACCTTCCTGCCGGGCATGCTCCGCAACTTCGGCGTGCTGGCGAACTATACCTATGTCGATTCGAACATCAGCTACCTGACCGGCACCGGCAGCGTCACCCAGCCGCTGATCGGCCTGTCGAAGCACGCCGCCAACGGCACGCTGTATTTCGAGACGCCGCGCTTCTCGGTTCGTGGCTCGGTCGCCTATCGCTCACGCTATCTGACCGCGGTGCCGGGGACCGAAGGCAACAGCTACAACGGCACCAGCGCCACCACCAACTTCGACGCCCAGCTTTCCTACAACGTCACCGACGCGTTCAAGCTGAGCCTCGAGGCGATCAACATCACCGATACGTTCAACGACCAGTTCGTGGACGAAAGCAACCGGCTGAACGTGCGCACCCATAGCGGACGGCAGATACTGGTCGGCGCGCGCTACGCTTTCTGAGGTACCGCGTAGGGGCTCTCCCCGCTACGCCCACTCGGCCGCCCTTCGGGGCGGCCTTTTTTCTTTGCGACATCGGCGTCGGCAGGACGGCTGGGGGACTATTGACCTCGCCGCATCCCGGCGAAGGCGTAGCCGGTAATGCCGCAAACCAGCAGCGCGATGCCCAACCCGATCGCCGCTCCCCAACGCGCCGCCACCGGCCCGGCGAGCAAGCCGCCAAGGACGAGGCCGATGATCGGCAGGACCACCAGCAGCAGGCAGCCGATCGCGATCATCGATCGGTCGCCCTAGGGGCTTTCGCGCTACGCGTCATGATCGGGGTTCCTTGCCGGCCAGTGCCGAACCGATACGCCGGCGTGCCACGACGCGAAAGGCCCGCGCCAGTTCTTCCCGCGCCAGATCGAGGTCGGCGCGGAAATGGGGATCCCCGTGGAGCCGTGCGACGATCGCAGCCGCCGCCTGCCTGCCCGCAGCCACCGCGCTGGCATTGTGGGCGCCGCAGATGACGCGGCTGTCGCCATATTCCCGGCCGCGTTCGAGGATATGGCTGGCGCGATCGGGTATGAGTTCTGCGATGACGAGCGCGACGCTCGTTCCCCAGCTGGTATGGCCGGACGGAAAGTCAAAGCTATGTTCCAGCGCGGCGCGCGGCTGGCATACCGGTCCGGGATCGATCAGGAACGGCCGCCGGCGGGCGTATCGCGGCTTCACCGCGTTGACCGCCGCCGCCACGTCACCCCGCATCCGCGTCAGCAGGCGGGCCAGTGCCGGTGTCGTCCGTACCGACAAGGGGCGACCGGCGGCGGGCGAGAAATCGGCAAGCATCGCCGGTATCGTCTCGTCGACGTCGCCGATCGCCTGGTTCCACCGGGGCGAGCCTTCCTGTGCCCGTGTCGAGCGGAACGCGGCGCGATCCGCCTCGTCCTCGATCGACCCGGTGGAGGGCGGGGGAGGCAACACGCCGGTGAGCGCGACCCCCGGTCCCGACAGATACCGTTGCGCCGCTGCGGGCGCGATGGCGACCGTCGATGCCAGCGCCAGCGCGATAATGCCTGCGGCCCGCATCAGTACCGGACCAGCGCGCCGATGTAGAAGGCCCGGCCGTTGTCGATCTCCTCGCGCAACAGGCCGAAATCGGGACCGAACATGCGCTGCGGCCGGAAATTGGTCAGGTTTCGGCCCTGCGCCACGATCGTCCAGTGCCGGTCGAGCTTGAGCCGGATCTGCGCATCGAACAGATCGCTGGTGGCATAGCGGCGATCCTGCAACGGGTCGGCGGTCGACACCGAATAGAGGATCGGCGACAGCCGGTTCCACGCGCCCTGCACCATCAGCGGCCCGGTATTGTAGAACAGCTTGACGTTGGCGACGGTGTTCGCGCTTTCGAACAGGCCGGACAGGCGTCGGCGCGTGACGTTGTCGGCCAGCGTCACCTCGGGCGGGGTCGGGTCGAGCAGCGTCAGGTTGGCGGAGAAGCCGAGCCCGTCGAGCGGGCCGGGCAGGAACCGCATCCTGGCGACGACCGCGTTCAGCTCGACGCCCTTCACGGTCGCACGACCGGCGTTCACCGGGCGGATGCGCGTGACGAGCTGCTGCTGGCCGTCGAACAGTTCGGTCGCCTGGTTGCGAACGGTCACGATCTCATCGTCGATGCGCTTGGCGAATGCCGCCGCCGAGAACAGGATGTCCCTGTTGACGTAATATTCGAGGCTGATGTCGTAATTGTCCGCCCGGCGCGGGTTCAGCGACGGATTGCCCGACGTAACGCTGATCGCGCCGGTCGAACTGTTGACGTTCACGGCCTCGCGCGCCGCCAGGTCGTCATAGTTGGGGCGGCCGAGCGTGCGACTGAATGCCGCGCGCAGCCGCAGCCGCCCGGTCACGTCCCAGTCTGCCTGTGCGGAGGGCAGCCAGTCGCTGTAGCTTTGTCCCTGTTGACCGGGGGTATACACGCCGCCCCGCAGACTGTTCGATGCGGTGGTCAGCGTCGTGCCTTCGAAACGCAGGCCGGCGGTCAGCCGCACCGTGTCGGTCGCATAGCGCGCCATCAGATAGGCGGCGGCGATGTCCTCGGTCAGCCGGTAATCCTGCTGCAGGTTACCCCCCGCATTGGCCGTGTTGGGGGCAAAGCTGCCGCGATTGGCGTCGAACACGCGTTGCGCCGCATCGGGATCGACGAACAGCATGCGGTAACCGCGGCCGTTATAGGGCGCATACCTCTCGCCCGCGAGTGCCGGCGCAAGCAGCAGCGTCGAGGCGGCGGTGTTGCGATAGTTGTCGATCGCGAAGTCGTAGCGTCGATCGAGGAAACGGGCATAGGCTCCGGCCGCCATGCCGAAACCGCGATCGTCGCCCTGCATGTTGACGCCGATGTTGGCGCGTGCGGTCAGCGCATTCTCGCGATTGTCGTCGCTGTTGGTGCCATATTCGAACTGGCGGTAATTCGCAGCTGTGCTCACGATGGCGGGATTGGCGAAGTCGAAATAGGTGAACCGGCCGGGCGTTATCTCGTACCGATAGGCGAGGTTCGGCGTGTTCGCGATGCGATAGGTCGCGAAGTTGGCATCCTGCCGGTAGGTGGCGATGGCGTAGTTGAGGCCGAAATCGGCGTGGATGCGGTCGGTCGGGGTCAGCTGGCCGTAGAAATCGGCATATCGCATGCGACGGGTCTGGTCATATTCCGCCAGATCGACCTGCGCCGACGCATTGCCGACGCTGCCGCCGCCCGCCGTCACATTGGTGAAGTTGGTGAAGCGGTTGGTCGCGGCGGTGACTGCGGTGTTCGCCGTGACGAGGTTCGATTGACGCTCCTCGTCATTGGTGTGCCGGAAATCGGCCAGCGTCAGCGCCGCCTTGAACCGCTCGTGGTCGTCGAATTCCAGCTTGCCGAACATGCCGTAGCGCTCGCGGACGTTGTCGTAATGGAGCCAGCGGCGGCGATCCGGGGCGACGAGGGCGTTCGACACGTCGTTGGTCGGCGACGTCAGGCGGGCGCCCGTCGCGGGATCGAAATAGAGATAGTTGTCGGTGGCCGAATTGAGCGAGGCGGAGTCGCGACGGAAGTAGCTGCCCGACACGACGACGCCGAATTTGCGATCGGGACCGAAGGTGGTCGACGCGATCAGTTCCGCCTGCCCCGATGGGCCGCGGTTGCCACGGGTACGCTCGAAGTCCCACTGACCTATGTCGAACCGCCCGCCGAAGAAGCTGCGCCCCTTGCCGTCAAAGGCGCTGCGCGTCCGCAGGTTGGCCGTTCCGCCGATCGCGTTGCCATTCATCGCCGCGGTCACGGACTTGTAGACTTCGACCCTGCTCGCCAGCGACGATGGAATGACGTCCATCGACACGTTGCGCCGCCCGATTTCATTGGCGGGCAGGGTGACGCCGTCGATCTGGACGAGGTTGTAGTCGGCGTTCAAGCCGCGGATCGACAGGAATTGCGCCTCGCCGCGCGCATTGTTCTGGATGGTGGACACGCCGGGGACGCGGGTCAGCGCCTCGCCCAGGCCGAAGTCCGGCAACGTCCCGATCTCGTCCGAACTGATGCTGTCGGATATCACGGGAATTGCGCGCTTCGCCTCGATCTCGCGTACCGCCTGAAGCCGGGCGCCGGTGACGACGATCTCCGCTTCGGGCTGCGGCGGGGCGGGCGGCGCCTCCTGCGCATGCGCGCCGAGCGGCAGGGACGTGGAAAGCAGCAACAGGCCGCGGTGGATCGTGAACAGCTTCATGACAGTCCCCCCTGTTCGGACAGCATCGACGTGCGGTCTCATTTAATAACTATAGGTGACATAACGATGACGGTCGAGTAGAAAGATCGTGGTCAACAAATCAGGAGGGGCCGATGCCAGGCTGGACGTTGAGATTCGGGATCGCCGTAGCGGCTGCCGGTGCGTGCCCGGCATGGGCCGCCGACCGGCTATATGCCTGTGGCGACGATCAGGTTCGCGAGTACGAGGTCTCGGACACGGGCGTCGCGCGCGAGGTCTGGCGGTGGAGTGCCGCGGATGCGGCGGACCTGCCCGACGGGTATCGACGAACGCTGCTGTCCAAGATCGACGACTGCAAGCCGGTCGACGGGGGGCGGTCGATCCTCGTCACGGCTTCGACCGGTGGGGTCGCACTGGTCAACCGCGCGACCGGTCGGGTTTCGTTCCGCGCGACCGCGCCGATGGCGCATTCCGCCGATGCGTTGCCCCACGGCCTGATCGCCGTCGCCCTTTCGATCCATCGCGACGGCGACCGGCTCGAACTCTACGACCGGCGTCGAAGCGAGGCTCCGCTCCTCCATATGCCGTTGCCATCGGGTCACGGCGCCGTGTGGGACGCGAGACGCCGCCGCCTGTTCGTTCTGTCGCACGATCTGATCCAGGCTTACCGCATCGGCGGCACCGCTGCCGCGCCGGCGCTGGTGGAGGCCGCGCGCTGGACGCTGCCGGGGCGCCGCGACGGACATGACCTTTCGTACCGCTCCGGCGGCAATTATCTGGTGACGACCGACGACGGCGTATGGACCTTCGATCCGGGCAAGGGCACGTTCGCCGCGCTGCCGACGCTCAACCCCAAACTGCGCGTCAAGGCGGTCAGCTTCACGGGCGATGGCAACAAGGGCCGTCTCGCATGGGTGCAGGCGGAGGAGAGCTGGTGGGCGAAGGGGTTCACGATCGCACGCGCGGACGGCAGCGATCCGGTGCGGGTGCCGGTGGAGGGAATGCATCTCTACAAGGTCCGCTGGATCGACTGAGGTGGCGGCAGGTGTTGGTGGTCTATTGCATCGCCCACACCGGCAAGAGCCTCTTGTGGGCGGCGGGCGACCTGCTGACCCTGTACATCCTCGTCAGCCGCTACGGCATGGCTCCGGCGCTGGCCGGAGCGCTGTTCCTTGCCGGACTGACCGCCAGCGCGCTGGCCGATCTCGCGGTCGGCGCGTGGCTGACGCGACGACCGCGGGACGCCGCGCCGTTGGCCGCAGGCGCGCTGTGCGTGGCTGGCGTCGCCTTCCCCTTGACGATGCTGTCGGCTCCGCTCGGCGCCGGTATGGTGCTGGTCGCGGCATTGCTGTTCCGGATCGCCTACGCCGGCTGCGACGTTCCGCACAATGCGTTGATGGGCCGGCTGGCGGATGATCCGGCGCGTGCCACGGCGTTGTCGCGTGGCCGGACCCTCGGCACCGGTATCGCATCCATCGTTGCGGCAGGCTGCATCGGTCTCATCGGCGACATCGGCATCGGCCCGATGCTGTGGGGGATCGGCGCGGCCGCGACGCTGCTGGGCCTCGCCATGGTGCCGTTGCTGACGCTCTTCCCGCTCGCTCCCGAAGGAAGGTCGCCCAGATCCGGATTCCGGCCGGGCCTGCCGGCGACGTTCCTGTTCGCCAGCGTGATCGGCATCGTGGCGCTGGGCGCACTGGGCAAGGCGATGCTCCATTTTTCCGATATGCCGGCGCCGATGCAGGGCGTGTCGATGCTCGTCATCCTGATCGTGGGGCGAACCGCATCGGCGTTCGTTCCGTTGCCCATGTCCTCTACCCGTCAGGGACTGACCCTTCTCGCAGCGATCTATGCCGTATCGGCGGTGGTGCCGGTCCTCTTCATCGTGCCGGAAGCGCAATCTGCTGCGCCCCTGTTGCTCGGCGTCGCGATGGGCCTGTCCAATCTGGTGGGCTGGGCGCTGCTATCCATGCTGGCTCGGGACGCCCGCGACTACGGCTTCTACACCATGGCATCCAAACTTGCCCTCGGGGCGGCGGGCCTCGCGCTCGCCGGCGGCCTCGGGGGTTTGCCGATGTTCACGGCGCATGGCTTTCGGCTTTTCGCCAGCGGCATCGCATCGGCCTGCATCGTCGCTGCCGTCCTGTGCTTGACATGCCGTCCCCGCCGCGACCTTCATGCAGCATGAACGGCATCAGCGCAGGCGAATTTCCCTCACGGTTCCTGCGGGAAGACGGCAGGCGGACTGCGACCGCGAACGAACGGGTATTGCTCGACCTGCTTTCCCGCCACGGTCCGGCAAGCCGGGCGGATCTTGCGCGATTGACGGGACTTGCACCGCATTCGATCACGCGGCTGGTCGAGCCGCTCCTTTCGCGCGGGCTGATCGCGGAAGCCGCGCCCGTCGCACAGGGCCGGGGCAAGCCAAGTACCGCGCTTCACCTGATCGGCAGCGCCGCCTTTTCCGTCGGCCTGTCGGTCATGACCGATGCGGTGTCGCTGGTACTGCTCGACCTCGCCGGTACGATCGCCGCCATGCATACCGAACGGCTGGAGGACACGGCGATCGTGCCGGCCTGCCGCCAGATCGCGCGCCTCATCGACGGCGCCGTGGCGGAGGCGGGATGGGATCGCGCCGCGCTGGTGGGCATCGGGGTCGGCGTCACCGGGTATTTCATCGGTGACGGGGCCCGGCTGAATCCGCCGCAACTGCTCGACGCATGGGCATTGGTGCCGCTGGACACGATCCTCGCCGACGCGTTCGATGCCAGGGTCTGGGTCGACAATGACGGCAATGTCGCCGCGATCGGCGAAGACATGCTGGGTCATGGCCGGACCACCAGGGACTTCGCCTACCTGTACTTCTCCGCCGGTTTCGGAGGCGGCGTCGTCGCGGCCGGCCGGTCGCTGCGCGGTCGTCACGGCAATGCCGGCGAGTTCGCCTCGATCCTGCCCACCGACTGGCCGCAGCCCAACCTCGAAACCCTGCGCCGCAGTTTCGTCGAAACCGGGCTGGCATTTGCCGACATTCAGGCGATGCTCGATGCCTTCGACGCGGATCATCCTGCGGTCGGTCGCTGGCTGGACACCGTGACGCCGTCGCTCAACCTCGTCGCGTCGGCGATCTCGGCAACGCTCGATCCGGAAATGATCGTGCTGGGGGGCCGGATGCCGCCTGCACTGGCGCAGCGCATCGTCGAACGCATCGCGTTCACCAATCCCGAGCGCCGCGGCTTTCACCGGCCCGCGCCACGGATCGTCGGTTCGGCAATGGGCGGCGATGCGACGGCGATCGGTGCCGCGACGCTTCCCCTGCGGGCGGCCTTCTTCGATCGCGACGGCAGCGCGGAATGATAGTTCTCGTGCAGGCGGGCACCGGCCGCATCCGTCCCGGACCTCCCGCGCAGGACTATCGAAGCGGCGCCCCGTATTCCTGCGGTGCTCCATCCAGGCGGACCTCGATCCGATCGAGCAGCAGGCCGGGGGAGGCGGCGAACAGTTCGAGCGTGTGGCGACCGGCCGGGAACTGCGGCAAGGTAACCGAGCGAACCGCCGTGTTGCTCAGCATGTTGCGCTTCCATTCGTCGCTGCGCCCGAACGTCGCATAGTCGAGCGTCTGAAGCGCGCCGCCATCGACGCGCAGTCGCAGGCGCAGGTCGTGCGACGCGGTCAGGGGATGGGTCGGCGACAGCACGACGCGGATGTCGGCATTTCCCCGCGCGTCGGTGTCGAAGCGATAGGTGAGCGGCGATGTCGCCGTGTTCCCGGACGAAAGGGTCAGGCGACTGCGCAGCATTCCCGCGAACCCGGGCACGCCTTCCCAATCGGGACTGGTCGCGCTTGCCGGCGACAGGGTGATGATCCGGTTGATGATCGGTGGTTCGCCGTTTGCCGGCGTGACGATACGGATCGGGATGTCCAGCGTCCTGCCGCCGCAGGTCACGCGCATTCCGCTCGAACCGCTTCCGTCATGGCTCAGCGCTATCCGGGTCCGATAGCCGTTGCCGGCGTGCAGGCTGCCGCGCGTGGCAGAAGCCACGAAGCCCCGTGGCGGCGCCAGCGACCATGCGGCATCCGTCCCGCCCGAATAGAGGGTGAAGCCCCGCGTCCTTGCCTCACCCGCCACATACGCCAGATCGCCGCCGTCTATTCCGCAGGCATCCTGTCGCGGCAGGGGGACGTGCGCGAAGGCAGGGGTACGGAATACTGGAAGGTTGCGCGGCGCGGCGTTCATCATTCCCCGCCATTTGCCGTCGTTCAGCGCGTTGTAGGTCGCGGTATCGTCGACGATGCGTTGCTGGGCGATGCGGGCCTGTTCGGATAAAGCGTTCATGTCCGCGCGCACGACGTTGCCCACGCGATTGATCGCTTCCGACGAACTGCCCGGCACGATCGGTGCGCGCAGCGCCTTGGCATGTTCCTGCGCCAGATCGAGTTTCAGGATGCGCTCGTTCAGGCTCGCCGCGCCGCGCACCGGATAGAGTATGAGCTGGAAGAATGCGTCGCGCCGGTCGGCGGGCAGCGTGGCTCCGATCGCTTCCGCCTCGGTCACCAGCGCTGCGTGGCGATCGAGCCGCCGCTCGGCTTCGTCCCCGCCGCTGCGCAGATACTCGCTGGTGCGGACCGGCGTGACCGGTTCGACCTGGCTGAACCCCATGAACTCGGGTCGTCGTTCGAAGGCGAGATCGTAATAGCCGAGCATCAATCCGGCGATCCGGTCCGCAACGCCGTCACCGAACTGCCGCGCCGCCCAGTCACGCATATGGGTGCGCGGCGCCTGCGCGAAGGTGCGATGGTCGAACGCGAGATCGAGGAAGTATTGGGTCAGATATTCACCCGGCTTGATATCGCCGACATTCACTACCCACAGCTTGCGGGCCTGCGATTGCCACGCGCGGTCCATCTGTTCGCGGACCAGCGCCGGGTGCGTCGTCGCCAGCCACAGATAGTCGTGCGGCCGCCCCCAGTAGGACAGGTGGTAATAGACCCCCGACCCGCCGCGCCGCGCCTGTTCGGCCGGGGTCGGCAGCTGCGCGATATAGCCGTAATTGTTGTCGGGCCACACCAGCGTCACGTCGTCCGGCACCGTCAGCCCGGCGCCATAGGTGTCGAGGACTTCCTTGTACAGCGTCAGCGCCTGCGGCACCTGCGCCGCCGGTCGGCCTTGCGCCCTTGCCAGCAGGTCGCGCTGGACCGCGATCGCCTGCGCCGTCGCGTCGCGCGCCTGTTCGGGGGTGTCGGCGCCTTCCATCGCCGAGTCATGCTTGCCGCGCAGGCCGATCGAATAGAGGTGTTCGCCGTCCTTCACGGCCTCGACCCGCTCGCGCCAGTAATCGATCATCCCGGCGCGATTGGTGAAGAAGTTGAACGGGCCGCGCACCCGCTCATCCCATTCGCGGACGTTGTTGCGTAGCATCGGTTCGGCATGCGACGTGCCGACGACGATGTCATGGGCGCGCGCCGCCGCCGCGTTGCCGGGTATCTGGTAGAAGGGCGTGGTGCTGTCGTGCATCGCCGGCCAGATCAGATTGGCCTTCAGCCGCCACATCAGTTCGAAGATGCGCGCATAGGTTCCGGGCCCGATATCGCCGACCTGCGGCTCGAACGTCTTCGCCGCCCAGGGTTGCAGCCCCCAATCCTCGTCGTTCAGGAAGATGCCGCGATACTGGACCGATGGCGAGGCCGACAGTCGCAGCGCGCCATCGACCCGCAACCGGTCGACCCGGCGCGGCGTCACGTCCGCCCACCATTCCCATGCCGACACGCCCAGCTCGCGCGTCAGGTCGACGACGCCCCACACGCTTCCCCGGCGGTCCGATCCGGCGATCAGCAGATAGCGCCGCGACGGATGACGCCTCGATCGGACCAGCATCCGCCCATAGCGTTCCCACGTCCCGTCCAGTGCCGAAAGGTCGATGCCGGCATCCGCCACGACCGCGCGGACCAGCGCCGAATCCAGCGTCCCGATCACCACGCACAGTCGGGCGCAGGAGGAGACATCGTCCGCGACGACCGTCGTGCGACCGGTCAGTTGCCGGAGGTCGCGGGCGAGCAGGGCACCCGCGAGTCCGGCGGAAGAGGAACCGTCATGGACGATCCCGGCGACCGTCCGCCCGTCGAACAGCACCGCATCCTGCGCGCCCGCCGCCGCCGGCACCGCCAGCGCAGCGACGGCACCCAGCCAGCGCCACATGCCGTCACCGCGGCCCATGAAAATCGGCCTCGACGATCGCCAGTCGCCACCCGGCGGGCACCGCATCGGCCCCGGTATCGCCCGCCTGCCGCGCGGTCGCCAGTTCGACGATCCTGCCGAACGCGTCGCGATCCCCGGTCGGCCCGACCTGCGTGATCCGCACCACTTGCCCGGTGGCGGCGGGGAAGGGGATCGCCGCATAGCCCAGCTGCCGCTCGGTCTCGCCGCGCCACACCTCGCGGCCGTCGACATGGATCGCGAGCGGATAGGCGCGCGATCGCCATCCGACCAGCTTCAGCTCGATCTCGTTCAACGTCACCGGCCGGGCGAAGCGATACTCGATCCATGCCTTGCCCGGCGTGCCGTCGCTCACCCAGCGCGACAGTTCGTTGTCGTCGAACGTCCTCGCCGCATCGCCCTGATTCGATCCGGCGGTGACGGCGACCGGCACCTGCGTCGACCGGGTGATCTTGAGCGAGCCCCCGGCCGGGGTCGGTCCGCGCGTCAACAGCCCCGGCTGTGCCGCCTCGGCAAAGTCGCGCGACAGTCCACCCGACACCGGCCCGGCGGCGACCGTCGGGATGGCCAGCGTCGCCGTCTTCAACCCAGGCGCGCTTGCCGTCAGCCGGACGGTGCCACGCGCCTGTCCGGCCCGCAACAGCACGCGGTTCACACCGCCCTCGACCGGCAGCGTGCGCGACAGGATGTAGTTGTCCTCGCTGCGCGCGGTCCCGGCCGTCGGCGTGGTTCCCGGTACGACCTCGCCCTGCACCGCCTGCGTCGGGCGCGTCTTGCCGGTGCTGTCGCCCTGCGCGATGCCACCGCGCCATTCGGCGGGACCGCCTAGCGTGAAGGCGACCTTGTCGTTCGCGGTCGGCACGCGGCGCCCCTGCGCGTCGACGACCTCGACATCGACCAGCGCGATGTCCGCGCCGTCCATCACGAACCCGCGCGGGCCCGTGCGTGGGGTGAGCTTGAGCGCGACCGGTGTGCCGACGGTCTGGACGACATGCTCCGACCGGCGGCCGTCGGTTCCGGTCGCCACGGCGCGCAGTTCGCCCGCCTGCCACGGCACCGCCTGCCATTCGAACAGGAACCCGCTGGAGCGCCTGCCCACCCCGAGCGACCGGCCGTTGAGGAACAGTTCGACCGTAGCGCCATTCGATACCACGCTGACCGGCTTGCGGGTGTCCGGCGCGTAGTTCCAGTGCCCGATGATGTGCGTGGCCGGCTTCTCGGGATCGACCCAGCCGTTCCACATCACCCGATGCGCGTAATAGCCCTGTTTGGGCAGGCGTACCGCATCGACTTCACCCGACCGGCGATAATTGTTGTCGCCGCGATAATGGGTGTTGCTGTCGGACCAGATGATGTTGACCCCGCCCGAACTGACCCGTCGCCCGGTGCCGGGCCGGATGCGGTAATAGTCGTACCACCGGCGGACATCCTCGATCGCGTGACTGTCTTGGTTGCGGTTATAGTCCGGGGAATCCTTGTGGAACGGGGCGGTATGTTCGTCCTGATACAGTCGCGCACCCTCGTCGCGGCTATATTCCATCGCCCACATCGGATGCTTCGCGCTCTTGTTCAGGTACAGCATCTCGCCGCCATATTCGGCGGTCCCGCTGTCGAGCATCTCGCGCGATCCGATCGCCCGGCCGCCATGCGGGTCGTGCGCGTCGCGGATGGCCTTCATCTCCGCCATGTGCGGTTCGCTGATGCTCTCGTTGCCGCTTTCGTAGAACAGGATCGACGGGTTGTTGCGATTGTAGAGGATCGCGTCGCGCATCAGTTCCTTGCGCTGGTCCCAGCGGCGACCCTCCACGTCATGCTCGGCGTCGCCAGCCGGCATCGCCTGCGGTAGGCCGACGCGGTCGGCACTTTCGATATCCTGCTTCGACGGGGTGATGTGCATCCAGCGGACCAGATTGCCGCCGCTCTCCACCATCAGCGCATTGGAGAAATCGCTGATCCATGGCGGAATCGAAACGCCGACCGCCGGCCATTCGTTCGAGGTCCGCTGGGCATAGCCATGGACCTGCATCACCCGTCCGTTCAACCGGATCATGCCGTCGCCAAATCCGGTCGAGCGGAACCCGGTCAGCGTATCGACCGCGTCGATCACCTTGCCCGCTTCGGTCAGGCTGGTGGTGACGCGGTAGAGATAGCCATAGCCCCAGCTCCAGAAGTTCAGGCCTGTCAGCCGCCGCGCGGCGGTCAGCGTCCGGGTTTCGCCGGGCGCCAGTGTCGCGCTGCCGCCATCGACCCGCGCGACGACGCGTCCGGCCGCGTCGCGCACCTCGACCCGGTAACCGATCGTGCGGGGGCGGTTCTCCTCGTTGCGGACCTGCGTCTCGGCATGGATCGTGGCGGTGCGCGCCGCGATGTCGAAGCCGTCGGCCCAGACATATTGCCCGGTTGTGCCAAGCGTCGAATAGAGCGGCAGCGTCTGATAGGTTCGCGGGGTCAGGTGCAGCCGGACGTTCTTCGTGATCCCGCCATAGTTCACGTTGAAGTTGCGGTCGTTCCACTGGAAGCCGCTTCCGGTCGCGCGTTCCTTGTATCGCCAGTCGTTGTCGACCCGCACGGCGATCACATTCTCGCCGGGCTTGAGCGCTGCGGTGATGTCCGCGCCGAACGCCATCGCGCCATGTTCCGACAGGGCGACCGGGTTGCCGTTGATCCAGACCTGGGCGGCCTGCCGGACGCCTTCGAATTCGAGGAACGCCTTGCCCTGTTCGGCGCGTACGGGAAGCGTGATACGCTTGCGATACCAGTTGATCGCTGTCGACAGGTCCTTGATGTCCCGCGCGAATGCTTCGCGCTCGTTGAACGCGTGCGGCAGCGTCGCGCGGCTCCAGCGTCGATCGTCGAAGATCGCCGCCTGCGCGCCGGCCGGGTCCCCCGTCGTCGTCAGCCATTCCGCATTGAGATTATAGGTCGCGCGCAACGATCGGACGACGCTGGAGGCGTCATGTGCCGACGCGGACGTCGCCAGTGCCAATGCGGTAATGGACGCTGCAAACAATGATCGCATCCGACATTCCCATATCATGGTATATGCGTCCATGATGTGAATATGGGCTGCTTGAAGCAAGGCGAAATCGGCATATTCGTCAGCCAAAATCGATTGTCAGGGTTTGATCCGTCCGGCTGGAACGTCACCCCGGCGAAGGCTGGTGTCTCCATCGGCTCCTGCTGCGCGCTACTACCGGGAGATCCCGGCCTTCGCCGGGATGACGCCCGTTTCAGCAGGGATGGATCAAACTCCGGAAGGCTTTCGCAGGCGTCATCATATCGCAACATTATCCCATCATATTAATGGGACATGGAAACGAAATGCTCCGCGCATCCGGCGCGAAGGATCCTCATCGGGAGGATCGAAACCCTGGCTATCGGCCAGACCGACGCAACCCTCGGCTTCGAGGGGAGGCTGGCCGCAGAGAACGGCTGGAGCGAAGCCTTCGCGGCACGGGTCGCGACCGAATATCGTCGCTTCCTCGCCCTGATCGCGATTGGTGACGAACAACTCACCCCATCGGACGCGGTGGATCAGGCGTGGCACCTGCACCTAGCCTATACCCGCGATTATTGGCACGGCCTGTGCCGTGACATCGTCGGGCGCGACATCCACCACGAACCGACCAGCGGCGGTCCCGAGCAGCGCGAACGGTATCGCGACCGCTATGCTTTCACCCTCGACCATTATCGCGCCACCTTTGGCGAATCGCCCCCCGCCGACATCTGGCCCGACCCCGCCGAGCGCTTCGCCGGACGGTTCGTCCGCATCGATCTGGAGCAGCCGCCCGCTCCGGCCGGGGCGAGATGGACGGCGCTCGGGGCCGGCGTGATGGCGGTGATGGTCGTCGCGGGACAGCATTGGGCGGTCGCCGTGATGCTGGCCGTCATCGCGATCGTCGCGCTGTGCCAATTGTTCGGTCGCCTTCGCCGCGGTGGCTGGGACGGGTTCGAAGGGGATTTCGGCGGGATCGACGGATCGGACGGTGGCGATGGCGGGTGCGGGGGTGGCTGCAGTTGAGCGAACACCCCGGAGAACGCGTCCGGTCCGCCCTATCGCGTCTTTCCGAGCGCTGCGGCCCGGCGGGCGTCGGAGGCGGCTCGTTCGGGTTTGCCGAGCCGGGCCTGTACGATGCCGCGATAATGATAGCCGCGGGCGTCGCGCGGGCTGCGCCGCACCGCGCGGTCGAGATCGGCGAGAGCGCCTGCATCGTCGCCGGCCTCCATCCGCAGCAGCGCGCGGTTGACCAGCGCGTCGGCGGTCGGCTCGACGCCAATCGCACGGTCGAGCGTGGCCAGCGCACCGGCACGATCGCCTTGCCATGCGCGCAGCACCGCGTCGCCGGTCAGCGCTTCCGCCCGCCCCTTGGCCCCCGGTGCCGCCAGCCCGAACCGGGCGCGGCATTCGGCCAGCGTGCGTCGCGGATCGGCGACGGTACACCGGGTCCAGTCGTTCCGGACCGGTTCGCGCGGTTGCACGAGCCGGGCACCGGTAACCACCATGTCTTCGGTCGGCATCGCCGCGACTTGTTGTGGTGCGGCCGCATCAGGGGGGGGCGGCCGCAACACAACAAGTCGCGGCG
>NZ_JASCXF010000023.1:0-74485 GCF_030062225.1 Sphingomonas sp. 2R-10 | reverse complement strand
GACGGGCGGGGAGCGCAGCATCGCTTCGGTTCGCTGGATCAGGTCCAGCTTCCACGTCCGCCGCTGCAACTGCCACACGCCCAGCCCGATCAGGCCGGCGATGACGCATCCGATCGCGCAGGCGACCAAGATGCGCCGGATCGGCCGGGCCCGGGTCACATCGCGCTCATGTCCCCGGACATCTGCGGCATCATGTTCAGGTTCATATGGTACATGACCCACAATGACCCCGACAGCACGATGACGACCAGGATGACGGTGAAGATCAGCGCCATCAGCGTCCAGCCATTCTCCGACTTGGTGTTCATGTGCAGGAAGTAGATCATGTGCACGACGATCTGCACGACCGCGCAGAGCATGACGATGCCGGCGGTGATCCGGGTGTCGGCAAAGGCGCTGGTCATGACGAGCGCGAAGGGGATCGCGGTCAGCGCCACCGACAGCAGGAAGCCGATGACATATTCGCGGCGCGAGCCGTGCGCGGGGGCGTCGCCATGGCCGCCATGACCATGGCCGCCATGACCATGGCCGTGCGCGTCGGAATGGGCGTGGCCGGCCATCAGAGGACTCCCAGCAGGTAGACGAAGGTGAAGACGCCGATCCAGACGACGTCGAGGAAGTGCCAGAACAGCGACAGGCACATCAGGCGGCGCATGTTGGCGGCGCCCAGCCCGAATTTCGCGACCTGGCCCATCAGCGTCACCAGCCAGACGATGCCGAAGGTGACGTGCAGCCCGTGGGTGCCGACCAGCGTGAAGAAGGCCGACAGGAACGCGCTGCGCTGCGGTCCGGCACCTTCGTGGATCAGGTGGCTGAACTCGTACATTTCGATGCCGAGAAAGCACAGGCCGAACACGCCGGTGATGGCGAGCCAGCGCAGCGTCGCGGCCTTCTTGCCCTCTTCGGCGGCAATCATCGCGAAGCCGTAGGTGATCGACGAGAACAGCAGCATCGCGGTGTTGAGCGCGACCAGCGGCAGGTCGAACAGTTCCTTTGCGTCCGGGCCACCGGCGGTGCTGCCCGAATAGACGCCGTAGGAGGCGAACAGCATGGCAAAGATGAGGCAGTCGCTCATCAGGTAAAGCCAGAAGCCGAGCATCGTGCTCGACCCGGCTTCATGCTCATGCTCCTCCGCCAGATGATAGGCGCGTTCCGATGCGCCTGCGGGGACTTGTACCGACGAACCCATGATTTACGCCCCCGCGGCCTGGAGGTCGGCAGTGCGCTGCCGCTCCGTCTCGATGACTTCCTCGACCGGAATGTGGAAGTCACGATGGTAGTTGAACGTATGGTAGATCGCGACGCCGATCACCGCGACGAACGACAGCGCTGCCAGCCACCAGATGTACCAGACCATCGCCAGCCCGAATACGGTCGACAGGCCCGCCAGCACGATGCCGGCCCAGGTGTTGCTCGGCATGTGGATGGCGGTGAAGCCATCGGTCGGCCGGGCATATTTGTGGCTTTTCATGTCGTACCACGCGTCGAGATCGTGGACGACCGGCGTGAACGCGAAATTATAGTCGGGCGGCGGCGACGAGGTCGCCCATTCGAGGCTGCGACCGCCCCACGGATCGCCGGTGAAGTCACGCAGCTTGTCGCGGTTCATGATGCTGACGGCGATCTGCACCAGGAAGGCGGCGATGCCGACGGCGATGATCGCGGCACCCACGGCGGCGATGACGAACCAGATTTGCAGGCTCGGATCGTCGAAGTGGCGGAGGCGCCGGGTAATGCCCATCAGCCCCAGCACGTAGAGCGGGGTAAACGCGACCCAGAAGCCGACGAACCAGCACCAGAAGCTGACCAGCCCCCATTTCTTGTCCAGCTTGAAGCCGAACGCCTTGGGGAACCAGTAGTTGATGCCCGCGAACATCCCGAACACCACGCCGCCGATGATGACGTTGTGGAAGTGCGCAACGAGGAACAGCGAGTTGTGCAGCACGAAGTCGGCGGGCGGCACCGCCAGCAGCACCCCGGTCATGCCGCCGACCGTGAAAGTCAGCATGAACGCGATCGCCCACAGCATCGGCAGTTCGTAGCGGATGCGGCCGCGATACATGGTGAACAGCCAGTTGAAAATCTTCGCGCCCGTTGGGATCGAGATAATCATCGTGGTGATGCCGAAGAACGAGTTGACGCTCGCCCCCGAACCCATGGTGAAGAAGTGGTGCAGCCACACCAGATACGACAGGATGGTGATGACCAGCAGCGCGTAGACCATCGACGTATAGCCGAACAGCCGCTTGCCCGAGAAGGTCGACACGATTTCCGAGAACACGCCGAACGCCGGCAGGATCAGGATGTAGACTTCCGGATGGCCCCATATCCAGATCATGTTCACGTACATCATCGGGTTGCCGCCCAGCGTGTTCGTGAAGAAGTTGGTGCCGACATAGCGGTCGAGCGACAGCATCGCCAGCACCGCGGTCAGCACCGGGAAGGCGGCGACGATCAGGATGTTGGTGACCAGCGCCGACCAGGTGAAGATCGGCATCTTCATCAGGCCCATGCCCGGCGCGCGCATCTTGACGATGGTCGCGATCAGGTTGACGCCCGACAGCAAGGTGCCGACGCCGGCCAGCTGCAGCGCCCAGATATAATAGTCGACCCCGACGTCGGGCGAGTAGTCGAGCCCCGACAGCGGCGCGAACGCCAGCCAGCCGGTGCGGGCGAATTCGCCGACGAACAGGCTGGCCATGACGATGACGACGCCCGACGCGGTCATCCAGAAGCTGAAGTTGTTGAGGAAGGGGAAGGACACGTCGCGCGCGCCGATCTGGAGCGGGACGATGTAGTTCATCAGCCCGGTGACCAGCGGCATCGCCACGAAGAAGATCATGATGACGCCGTGCGCGGTGAACACCTGGTCATAATGGTGCGCGTTCAGAAAGCCTTCGTTCTGGCCGAACGCCATCGATTGCTGCGCGCGCATCATCACCGCGTCGGCGAAGCCGCGCAGCAGCATGACGATGCCGAGGATCATGTACATGATCCCGATCCGCTTGTGATCGACCGTCGTGAACCACTCTTTCCAGAGATAGCCCCACAGCTTGAAATAGGTCAGCGCCGCCAGCACCGCCGCGCCGCCGATGGCGACCGCGATGAAGGTCATGACAATGATCGGTTCGTGGATCGGGAAGCTTTCGAGCGTCAGACGCCCGAAGATCAGCTTGGTCAGGGTATCGGACATGATCTCGTTCTCAGCCCAGTGCCGGAGCGGTTCGGCCCGGAATCGCGGGCGGCGCGATGCGGGTCATGTTGCGGTTGGCGTCGCTGCCCGGATCGGCGGCGCCGGGGGCGGCCGACGACCCTTGCGGCGCGTCGCCGCTGCTGTGCGGGCTGACGCCATAGTCGGACGGCGCCTTTTCCAGCGCGCCCTTGGTACGCTTCCCTTCGGGCAACCGGTTGTTTGTCGGGCCGCCATGGCCGCCATGGCCCATGCTCTCGGTCATGCACGGCGTGCCGGGCTTCGCGCACATCTGGACGATGCGGTTGAACAGCCCCTGTTCGACCCCGGCAAAGCCCATCGGCGGCACCTTTTCGCTGGGCTTTTCCAGTTCGAGGTAGCGAGCGGTGTCGAGGCGGTTCGGCATCGCCTTCACGTCCGCGACGAACCTGTCGAAGCCGGCCTGGTCGGTGCTGATCGTCTTGAAGTTCATGTAGGAGAAGCCGGCGCCGCTGTAATGCGCCGACATGCCCTCGAACGTGCCGGGCTTGTTCATCACCGCGTGCAGCTTCGTCTCCATGCCCGGCATGGTGTAGATCATGCCGGCCATGGCGGGCACGTAGAAGGTGTTCATCACCGACGACGACGACAGGCGGAAACGGACCTGCCGGTCGATCGGCAGCACCAGCCGGTTGACGGTCGCGATCCCTTGTTCGGGATAGATGAACAGCCATTTCCAGTCGAGCGAGACGACCTGGATCTCCAGCGGCGCGTCGCGCGGGGTCGCGGGCTTTTCCGCAGAAATCCGGTTGATCGGGCGATATGGGTCGAGCAGATGGGTGCTGATCCACGTCAGCGCACCCAGCGCGATGACGATCAGCAACGGACCGGACCAGATGACAAGTTCGAGCGCGGTCGAATGGTCCCAGTCGGGCCGGTACGTCGCCTTCTCGTTCGCCGCACGGTATTTCCACGCGAACCATACGGTCAGCGCCATGACGGGCAAGATGATGAGCAGCATCAGCCCGACCGAGATCATCAGGACCTCGGCCTGCTGTTGCGCGACATCGCCGGCGGGATTTAGCACGACCATGTCGCATCCACCGAGCAGCGGCAGGGCCGCCAGGGGCAGGAGCGAGCGCAGTGGCCGATGCCACGGAAGCGAGCGGGGCAGGATCATGGCCGCGCCCTATGCCTGTCGATGCTGCACTGCGATAGGACATTTTGTCCTATCCCCGCCTTTGGTGCGGTGCGATAACGGGGCATATCTTTTACGCGCGCCTGTTCGCGCAGCTCTTGGAGTTTCCATGGCCGAGGCTTTCGTCCATTCCAGCGGCATCGAAGACGATGCGCGGGCCATCAACAACGACGGCAGCGAGGTGAACGTCCAGTCCGAGGAGATCGCCATCGGCGTCATCATCGGGCGCACGTCGGAGTTCTTCGACTTCTTCGTCTATGCGATCGCGTCGGTGATCGTGTTCCCGCAGCTGATGTTCCCCTATGTCGACCGGCTGACGGGCACGCTGTATTCGTTCGCGCTGTTCCCGCTGGCGTTCTTCGCGCGGCCGCTCGGCACGCTGTTGTTCATGGCGATCGACCGGCGGCATGGCCGCGGCACGAAGCTGACCATCGCGTTGTTCATGCTCGGCACCGCCACCGTCGCGATGGGCTTCCTGCCCGGCTATGCGCAGGTCGGCGCATGGTCGGCGATCCTGCTGGCGGGCTTGCGCATCCTGCAGGGCATTGCGCTGGGCGGTGCATGGGACGGGCTGGCCTCGCTGCTGGCGCTCAACGTGCCGCAGGACCGGCGCGGCTGGTATGCGATGATCCCGCAGCTCGGCGCGCCGCTGGGCCTGATGGTGGCCAGCGCGCTGTTCGCGTTCTTCACCGCCTATATGAGTGCCGAGGATTTCATCAGCTGGGGCTGGCGCTATCCGTTCTTCGTCGCCTTCGCGCTGAACGTCGTGGCGCTGTTCGCGCGGCTGCGCATCGTCGTGACGCCCGAATATACGAAATTGTTCGAAAACCGCGAACTCAAGGCCTCGCCGGTGCTGCCGACGGTGGCACGCGAATGGAAGACGATCGCGATCGGCGCGCTGGTGCCGCTGGCCAGCTTCGCGCTGTTCCACATGGTCACGGTGTTCCCGCTGTCGTGGATCTTCCTGTTCACCGAACAGGAAATCGCCCGCTTCCTGTGGATCGAGACGGCGTGCGCGATCTTCTTCATCTTTGCGATCGTCATCTCGGGCGTGATCGCCGACCATGTCGGCCGCCGGACGCTGCTCGGCTTCGGCGCGATCGCGATCGCACTGTTCTCCGGCCTCGCGCCGCTGCTGCTCAACGGCGGCGACGCGGGCGAGATCGCGTTCATGATTACCGGCTTCATCCTGCTGGGCCTGTCGTTCGGTCAGTCGTCGGGCACCGTGGCGTCGAACTTCGCCAAGGATTCGCGCTATACCGGCGCGGCGCTGACGTCGGACCTCGCATGGCTGTTCGGTGCGGGCTTCGCACCGCTGGTCGCGTTGGCGCTGGCCGGCAAGCTGGGGCTGATCGCGTCGGGCCTGTACCTGCTGTCGGGTGCGGTCGGCACGCTGGCGGCGCTGGCGCTGAACAAGGAACTGGCGCGGCGGCTCGACTAAGGCATTCCGTGCTGCGGCTGGTGGTGGCGGCGCTTGCGCTGGTGGCGGGAACTCCCGCCATCGCGCAGGACGCTGCCACGGTCGTTTCGGGCGAGACCGCGCTGGCGCAGGACGCCGCCGAGGTCGCGCGCGTGCGCGCGATCGATGCCGCCGCCGCGCTGCGCTTGCTAAGGGTGCAGGCGGCCAGCGTCGCCGCGACCGAATGGATCGAGGGGCGCTATCGCGACCGGTTGTCGGGAATCGCGATCGAGCGCGACGGCGCGGTGACGGTGCTGCTGACCGGGCACAAGCCGGTCGCCGATGGCGAGGTGCGCGACGGCGACATCGTCGTGCCGATCCGGTTCCGTACCGGGGCTAAGGCGACGCGCGCCGAACTGCTGGCCGCGATCGCGCAGCATCAGGCGGCGATTCGCGCGATGCTGATACGGCCGCCGGCGATGGGCGTCGATGCGCGGCACGGCGAATTGCTGGTGCTGATCGGCGCGAGTGATGCGGCGGGCGATACCGCGGCGCTGCGGCGGCGGATCGCGGATCTGACCGGCGTGCCGGTGCGGATCGCGACGACCGGGCGCCCCGATCTCGACCTTGCGGGCGAAGTCGTCGGCGGATCGCGGCTGATCGGTCCCGATCCGACGACCGGGCGGCGCTATTTCTGCACGACCGGCTATGTCGTTACCGACGGGACGCAGACCGGCGTCGTGACCGCGGCGCATTGCCCCGATACACTGGAGCATATCGCGAAGGACGGTCGCCGCACGCCGCTGGCCTTTGTCGGCCAATGGGGCTGGGGGTTTCACGACGTGCAGGTCAACGCCAGCCCCGATGCCAGCCTGCCGCTGTTCCATCCCGATGCCGCGCGCACGATGCTGCGCCCGGTCGAGGGGCAGCGCAGCCGCGCCGGGACGCGCGTCGGCGATATCGTATGCCACCGGGGCGAGAGCAGCGGCTATAGCTGTGCCGAGGTAGAGATGGTCGACTTCGCCCCATCGGGCGACCTGTGCGGCGGGCCGTGCCTGCCGACGTGGGTCGCGGTCGCCGGGCCGGGATGCCGCGGCGGCGACAGCGGCGGGCCGGTGTTCATCGGCACGACCGCGGTAGGGATACTGAAGGGCGGGAGCTATCGGCCGGACGGGTCGTGCGTTTCGTACTATTACATGTCGCTCGATTACCTGCCGGACGGGTGGCGGCTGGTGCGGGCTGCGCCGTAGGGGCGCGAGTAGCAATGCGCCCAACTGCGCCCAACTGTCATTCCCGCCTGCGCTGGAATGACGATCATGATCGGTCCCTATTCGTACAGGCAGCTTGGCCGGCTATCATGCCGGACAAGCCTTCACACGGACTTCCGCCGCCCCCAAGTCTTCCCGATGACTCCCGCGATCCCCGCCGCCACCCTGATCCTGCTTCGCGATCGCCCCGTCGGGCCGCCCGAAATCCTGATGGTCGAGCGGGCGGCGGCGATGGCGTTTGCCGGCGGCGCGCTGGTGTTCCCCGGCGGGCGGATCGACCCCGGCGACGAAGCGTTGGCGCTGGCGATGGGCGATGGTGATCTGGCGCCGCGACTGGCCGCGATCCGCGAGACGATCGAGGAGGCGGGGATCGCGATCGGCCTCCCCGGCGACGTTGCGGCGCTGCGCGCGGCGCTCGCGGAGGGTGCGCCGATCGGTGCCCTTGGGCCGGTCGATTCCTCGCCGCTGATCCCCTATGCCCGCTGGCGGCCCGAGCATGTGCCGGTGCGCGTGTTCGACACGTGGTTCTTCGTCGCGCGGCTGCCGGACGATGCTCCGGCCGCGGTGGTCGATGCTACCGAGAATGTGCGCACGCTGTGGACGACGGCCGCCGATGCGCTGCGGGCGGCGGACCGGGGAGAGGCGGCGCTGCTGTTCCCGACGCGGCGGGTGCTGGAGCGGCTGGCGCGACAGGCCGATGTCGCGGCGGTGCTGGCCGATGCGCGGGCGTGGCCGGTGCGGACGATAACGCCACGGGTCGAGCGGCGCGGCGACGGTGACTGGATCTGCATTCCCGACGACCTGGGCTATCCGGTAACGGGTGAGCCGGCGACGCGGGCGGTACGCGGGTGAAGGCGCTGTCGACCGGAATCCGCGCGCTGGTGTGGCTGGCGATCCTCGCGGGCGTCGCGTTCGCGCTCTACGCCTTCGCCCGCAGCCGGCCGCAGGACGTGCCGTGGACGCCACTCGACCTGTCACAGCCGATCGGCATGTTCACCCGCGGCAAGATCGGCGACCTGCGCGGCGACTTCGCCGGGTGCCGGGCGCTGCTCGACGGGGCGGGGGTGCGCTACACCGCGCTGCCGCCGCGCGACGGGGCGGGGCAGTGCGGCTATGACGACGCGGTGCGGCTGCGTGGCGGCGGATCGCGGACGATCGGCATCACTCCGGACGTCGGCGTATCATGCCGGGTGGCGACGGCGATGGCGCTATGGGAATGGCAGGTGGTGCAGCCCGCGGCGCAGAAGCATTTCGGGGTCCCGGTCGCACGCATCCAGAATTTCGGCAGCTACAACTGCCGGCGGCTCTATGGCCGCGATACCGGCGCTTTCAGCGAACACGCGACCGCCAACGCGCTCGACATCGCCGCCTTCGTGCTTGCCGACGGCCGCCGGATCAGCGTCGTCGGTGACTGGACGGCGGGGCGGGGGCGCGACGACGCCGCCAGGGCCGCGTTCCTGCGCGAGGTGCGCGACGGGGCGTGCGGCGTGTTCTCGACCGTGCTGTCGCCCGACTACAATGCCGCGCACCGCGACCATTTCCACTTCGATCAGGCGGCGCGGGGGTTCGGCGGAGCCTGTCGCTAGAGCCTGATGACATGGTTTTGGCCCGTCGGGACGGAGCCGATGCAGGTCTGTGGACAGGAGAGAGGACGGAACGGGGCCTTGCCCCCGTGACGGACGAGCGACGCCGCCACGGACCTGCATCGGCCCGCCGCTTCGCGGTTGCCCTGCGCCGCCCGCTGGACATCGTCGCACCGCTTGCCCGGGCGATGCGCCCGCGCTGCGCGGCACTCCTTGCCAGCGAACGGCGCAGGGCAATCACGATGGGTCAAAACCATGTCATCAGGCTCTAGACCCCGCCGCCGCGCTCAATGCATCGCGGTGCCGGCTTCGACCTTTTCGACCCAGGCCGGGTAGAAGGCCGGCTGCCGCATTGACCAGCCCGACGCGGTCGCCGCCGCCTCGCTCAGGGATTGCAGCAGCTTGCGGCGCAACTCCGGGTGGAGATGCGGCAAGGCCGCCGACGCGCAGAAGGCGGCGGGCAACCACGGCCGCGCCTCGGCACCGACCAGCCGCTCGTAGAGGAAGCGATAGGCGCCGAACGTCGTCAGCCGCCCCTGGCCGAGGTCGAATGCGGTCACCTGCAGCAGCGGGGTCATGAACGGCTCGATCGCGTCCAGCCCGCTGTCGTCGGGGATGCAGGCGCGAATGTCGGGCAAGCGGTCGTAGATGCGCGCCTGTGCGCGGATGCTCGCCGCCTCCACCACGTCGCGCGACCAGCGGCGCATCGCGTCGTCGCGGTCGAGCCCGATGTCGAGCGCGCGTCGGATGTAGCGCTGCGTCGCGGCCGAAAAGGTCGCGAACTCCTTCATTTCCGCCAGCGTCATCGCACCTGCCGCCGGCCGCCTTGCAATCGCCATTCTCCCGAACTCCCCGCCCATGGCTTCCACCGACCGGATATTGCCGTATAATGGTTAACGGCTTGCTGAACGAAACGCGGCTCGTCCGGTCGGTGACATATTCGAACATCGATCGTTTTGCATTGCAACATCGGCGCGACGCGGTTCGTCGCATTCCACGCGGCATGTGGTTTTCGAGACAGCGAATGCGGGTCGGACGGCGGGCGGGGATTGGTTCATCCGCCGGTCATCGCCGCGCAAACACGGTTCGTCGGAAAAGGTTCCGCGGCGAAGGGTAGCGGGGTTTCCGCGGCCGCCAAACCCTGCTTCATGCCGCTCACGACATTCGTGGGGCCGTGGGGGTCAGATGAACTTTGGTGCTGTGGCAGCGCGTTTCGCGCTGGTGGTTTCGTGCGCGCTGGCGATGGTCGCCCCGGCCCAGGCCCGGTTCTGGCAATGCGCCCCCTATGCCCGCGAGATTTCCGGCGTCGAGATTTTCGGCAATGCCCACACCTGGTGGGGCCAGGCGTCGGGCAAGTACGAACGGGGACATGCGCCGCAGGAAGGTGCTGTGCTGTCGTTCGCCGCCACGTCGAAGATGCGGCTCGGTCACGTCGCGATGGTGTCGAAGGTCATCAGCGAGCGCGAAGTGCTGCTGACCCACGCCAACTGGTCGCGTCGCGGCGGGGTCGAGCGTGACGTCCGCGCGATCGACGTATCGCCGGCCGGCGACTGGACGGAGGTCAAGGTGTGGTTCGGCCCGATCGGTGGCCTCGGCACCTCGGCCTATCCGACCAACGGCTTCATCTATGCCCGGCACCCGTCGCGCGCGACCGGGATCGATGCGCCGCTCATCATCGTCAAGAGCGATCCGCCCGCACCGCTGCCCGGTGGTGCCAGCGCCCAGCCGGCGCGGATGGTCGTCGCGCTCAACGACTGATCGACGGCCAACGCCGTATAGAAAGGCCCGTCGCCTGCCAGCGGCGGGCCCTTCCGCGTCAGGCGGGGCGGAAGGTCATCGCGACTCCGTTCATGCAATAGCGCTTGCCGGTCGGCGGCGGTCCGTCGTCGAACACATGGCCCAGATGCCCGCCACAGCGCGCGCACACGACCTCGGTCCGCGACATCATCAGCGAATTGTCGGTGCGGTTGATGACGGCACCGGCGCGCGGGGCATAGAAGCTGGGCCAGCCGGTGCCGCTTTCGAACTTGGTCGACGACAGGAACAGCGGCTGCCCGCAGCCGGCACAGGCGAACACGCCCTTGCGCTTCTCGGCGTTGAGCGGGCTGCTGTACGGCCGTTCGGTTCCTTCCTGTCGCAGCACGGCATATTGCGCGGGGGTCAGGCGCGCCTTCCACTGCGCATCGGTCAGCCTGAACGGGAAGTTCGGCGCGGCCTCGCTTTCCGACGGCGCGCAGCCGATCAGCGCGGCCAGCGCCGACAGGCCGGTCAGTTCGAGCAGGCGGCGGCGGTCGATCGACATGGGAACATCCTTTCGATCGTCATGTGGGAGGGCCCGCGACCTGCGGCAACGGGCGGGTACGCCAGCCGACCGACGCGCGGCCGAAATGAAAGTCTTTTACCGGATTCGGTGCCGGCGGCTTGCTAAACCGGTGCTGCGGCCTTGCCGTGGCCGCAATTTGGGGCCATTTGGCGGATTATGCCTTTCTCGACGTTGCCCGAACCGCTTGCCGCGGCGCTTTCCGCGCGCGGCTATGAAGCCCCGACCGCCGTACAGGCGGCCGTCCTGACACCCGACGCCGAAGGGCGCGACCTGCTGGTATCCGCACAGACGGGGTCGGGCAAGACCGTCGCCTTCGGCCTCGCCATGGCGCGCGACCTGCTGGAGGCGGACGACAAGATGCCGCGCGCGGGCACGCCGCTGGCGCTCGCGATCGCGCCGACCCGCGAACTGGCGTTGCAGGTCGCGCGCGAACTGCTGTGGCTCTATGGTCCGACCGGTGCGCGTATCGTATCGTGCGTCGGCGGCATGGACGCGGCGCGCGAACGGCGCAACCTCAGCCATGGCGCGCATATCGTCGTCGGTACGCCGGGCCGCCTGCGCGACCATCTGGAGCGCGGCGCACTGGACCTGTCGGGCCTGAAGGTCGCGATCCTCGACGAGGCCGACGAGATGCTCGACATGGGCTTTCGCGAGGATCTCGAAGGGATCCTCGACGGGACGCCCGCCGATCGCCGCACGCTGCTGTTCTCGGCGACGCTCGCCAAGCCGATCGTGGCGCTGGCGAAGCGCTACCAGAAGGACGCGTTCCGCATCGACACGCGTGAGGCGGAGCGGGGCCATGGCGACATCAGCTATCAGGCGATGACGGTCGCGCCGAACGATATCGAGAATGCGGTCGTCAACCTGCTGCGCCTGCACGAGCCGGACACGGCGTTCCTGTTCTGCGCGACGCGCGAGGCGGTGCGGCACCTGCACGCCAATCTGGTCGAGCGCGGCTTCGACGCGGTGGCGCTGTCGGGCGAGCATTCGCAGTCGGAGCGCAACCATGCGTTGCAGGCGCTGCGCGACCGCCGCGCCCGCGTCTGCGTCGCGACCGACGTCGCGGCGCGCGGTATCGACCTGCCGTCGCTAAGCCTGGTGGTGCATGTCGAACTGCCGCGCGATGCCGAGGCGCTCCAGCACCGCTCGGGCCGGACCGGCCGCGCGGGCAAGAAGGGCATCGCCGCGCTGATCGTGCCGTTCCAGCGCCGTCGCCGGGTCGAGGGGCTGCTGCGCGACGCGAAGATCAACGCCGAATGGATCGGCGTGCCGACGCCGGAACAGATTCACGCCGCCGATCGCGAGCGGCTGCTCGCCAGGCTGGCCGAGCCGGTCGAGTTCGACGAGGCCGATGTCGAGCTGGGCGCGCGCCTGCTGACGGAGAAGTCGCCCGAGGATATCGCCGCGCTCTTGGTCCGTGCGCTGCGCGCCAAGCTGCCCGCGCCCGAGGAACTGTCGGCGGGCGGTGCGCCCGAACGCCGCGACCGGCCGGAAGGGCCGCGTCCGGGGTTCGAGGATACCGTGTGGTTCCGCATGAATGTCGGACGCCGGCATAATGCCGATCCGCGCTGGCTGCTGCCGCTGCTGTGCCGCCGCGGGCACATTACGAAGGGCGAGATCGGCGCGATCCGCATCGCCAACGACGAGTCGGCGTTCGAGATTCCGAAGGCGATCGCGGGTAAGTTCATCGCATCGGTCAAGCGGACCGCGACGCCCGACGACGATCTGATGTTCGAGCAGATGGCGGGGCCGCCGGCCGCGCCGCAGCGTCGCACCAACGGCGCACCGCCGCGCCATGCCGCCAAGCCGTATCGGCCGGGGCGTCGGGGGTGATCCCGGCCTTAGCGTGAAGAAGGTTCGTTCACGCGAAGGCGCGAAGACGCGGAGTAGAAGAAGGTAGAGTTCGCGCAGAGGCGCGGAGGCGCAAAGAGGTTGCGTTTGTGGTGGCCGCTTGCCGCGTTAGCGGCCCGTGGCTTCTGGCGCGATTCAGTGGTGTGTTCCGCAACCGACTTGAACGTCATCCCAGCGAAGGCTGAAATCTTTCAGTGATAGGTCGGGGCAGGAACTGGGGAGGCCCCAGTCTTTGCTGGGGCGACGCTTCAGGCTTCGCCGGACATGCGGCAGTCGCCGCGAACGCAACCTCTCTGCGCTCTCTGCGCCTCTACGCGAAATCTATCTTCTTCTACTCCGCGTCTCCGCGCCTTCGCGTGAACCACCCTTCCTTCTGCTTCCTGAGCCCCCCAACCGTTGCACGCCTACGCAAAAACGCGTATGGCGCGCCGGTTCGACGAGCACAGACTCGCGAAGGCCGGGCGTGCGCGCCCGATTCCGTGATCGACGGGGCAAGCCTTTCGTGACGACATGGTCGCCGGATGCCGCGTGTCGTATTCGGCGCGCGCGGCAATCCCGGTCAAAGACCGCCGGACACAACCGGCCGGCCGGAAACATAGTGTACTAGGAACCACGTTCTTTATGGCCAGCATGGCAAATCCCACCCGTGACGATTTCGCGTCGATGCTCGACGACATGTTCGGCGCCTCGGAAAGCTTCGAGGGCCGCGTTGTCATCGGCACCGTCACCGGGATAGAAAACGACCTCGCCGTCATCGATGTCGGCCTGAAGTCGGAAGGCCGCGTGCCGCTGCGCGAATTCGCGGCGCCGGGCCAGAAGGCCGATCTGAAGGTCGGTGACGAAGTCGAAGTCTATGTCGACCGCGTCGAGAATTCGAACGGCGAAGCGATGCTGAGCCGCGACCGCGCCCGTCGCGAAGCCGCCTGGGACAAGCTGGAAACCGAATTCGCCAAGACTGCACGCGTCGAGGGCGTGATCTTCGGTCGCGTGAAGGGCGGCTTCACCGTCGACCTGTCGGGCGCCGTCGCGTTCCTGCCGGGTTCGCAGGTCGATATCCGTCCGGTGCGTGACGTCACCCCGCTGATGGACATTCCGCAGCCGTTCCAGATCCTGAAGATGGACCGCAAGCGCGGCAACATCGTCGTGTCGCGTCGCGCCGTGCTGGAAGAAACCCGCGCCGAGCAGCGTTCGGGCCTGATCCAGTCGCTGGCCGAAGGCCAGGTGATCGACGGCGTCGTCAAGAACATCACCGATTACGGTGCGTTCGTCGACCTGGGCGGCATCGACGGCCTGCTGCACGTCACCGACCTGTCGTACAAGCGCGTCGGTCATCCGAGCGAAGTGCTGAACATCGGCGACACCGTCCGCGTCCAGATCATCCGCATCAACCGCGACACGCAGCGCATCTCGCTCGGCATGAAGCAGCTTGAGAGCGATCCGTGGGATGGCGCCGGTGCCAAGTATCCGGTCGGCGCGAAGCTGTCGGGCCGCGTCACGAACATCACCGAATATGGTGCGTTCGTCGAACTGGAGCCGGGCATCGAAGGCCTGGTCCACGTGTCGGAAATGAGCTGGACCAAGAAGAATGTCCATCCGGGCAAGATCGTGTCGACCAGCCAGGAAGTCGACGTGATTGTTCTGGAAGTCGATCAGGACAAGCGCCGCATCTCGCTGGGCCTCAAGCAGGCACAGGCCAATCCGTGGGAGAAGTTCGCGGAAGATCACCCCGTCGGTTCGACCGTCGAGGGCGAGGTCAAGAACGCCACCGAATTCGGCCTGTTCATCGGTCTGGACGGCGACGTCGACGGCATGGTCCACATGTCGGACATCGCATGGGGCATTTCGGGCGAGGACGCGCTCAACCTGCATCGCAAGGGTGAGACGGTTCAGGCCGTCGTGCTGGCGATCGAGCCGGACAAGGAGCGCATCTCGCTCGGCATGAAGCAGCTTGAGCGTGGTGGTCCGGTCACGGCGCAGGCGGGTGATCGCCTGAACAAGAACGCGATCGTCACCGTGACCGTGCTCGAAGTCCGCGATGCGGGCCTCGAAGTGCAGCAGGGCGACGATGGCGCGACCGGCTTCATCAAGCGCACCGATCTCGGCCGCGACCGCGACGAACAGCGTCCGGAGCGGTTCCAGGTCGGCCAGAAGTTCGACGCGATGGTCACCGGCTTCGATCGTTCGAAGAAGCCGACCTTCTCGATCAAGGCGATGCAGATCGCCGAGGAGAAGCAGGCCGTTGCGCAGTACGGTTCGTCGGACTCGGGTGCGTCGCTGGGCGACATCCTGGGCGAGGCGCTGAAGGCACGCGGCGAACAGAAGTAAGCCGCACGCCTGCCGGACCGGTAGCGACAGGAACGGGGTGCTCCACATCGGAGCGCCCCGTTTTTGCGTTCATTCGAAAGACGGATTGTTTCGGCGGATAGATTTAGGTTAGTGGCCAGCTGTGCCCGGATCGTACCGATCGGGGCCAGGATTTTGATTTGCCGAGGGAATGATGATCCGATCCGAACTGGTTCAGCACGTGGCGCAGGAAAATCCCGACCTGCCGATCCGTGACGTGGAACGGATCGTGGCGACCTTCTTCGACGCCATCACCGAACAGCTGCGCGGTGGCGGCCGGGTCGAACTGCGCGGTTTCGGCGCCTTTTCGACCCGCGCTCGCGACGCCCGCACCGGCCGCAACCCGCGCACCGGCGAGGCGGTCGAGGTCGATGCCAAGCGCGTGCCCTATTTCAAGCCCGGCAAGGAAATGCGCGCGCGGCTGAACGTCTGAGATTCTTCGAAAGCTCGCGGAAGCGCGGGTCGTCGACCGCCGGTGCCGCAGAATGCGGCACGCCGCTTTTCCAGACGCGTCTGACCCGTAGCGGGACGGATTTAGGCCCTTTCGCAGGGGCGGCGGCTGGCGCATGTCGGTCGCCGAACCGACGAAGGACCGGCCGATGATCGCTGCCCGACTATTCCTGCCCGCCGCGCTGGTACTGGCGGTGTCGCCGCTCCCGGCGCAGCAGCGGGGCGCGCCGTTCGTGATCGAACAGACCGGGGAGGGGTTTCCGACGATCGATGCCGCGGTGACGGCGGTGCGCGACGGGACCGCGACGATCCTGATCGCGCCGGGGACCTACCGTGACTGCACGGTGCAGACCGGTGGCGACATCACCTATCGCGCGCGTACGCCGGGTACGGTGATCTTCGACGGCGGAGCGTGCGAGGAGAAGGCGACCTTCGTCCTGCGCGGGCGGCGGTCGACCGTCGACGGCATCGTGTTCCGCCGCATCCGCGTGCCCGACGGCAACGGCGCGGGCATCCGGACCGAGATCGGCGACCTGACCGTCACCAATTCGACCTTCCTCGACAGCCAGGAAGGCATATTGGGCGGCAACCCCGACGGGCGGCAGCGCATCACGATCGACCGCTCGACCTTCGCCGGACTGGGACAGTGCGACGAAACGACCGACTGTTCGCATTCGGTGTATCTGGGCAATAACGGGTCGATCACCATTACCCGGTCGCGGTTCGAACGCGGCACCGGCGGCCATTACGTCAAGATTCGCGCGCCGCGGATCGAGATCACCGATTCGAGCTTCGACGACAGCCGCGGCAGCAAGACCAACTACATGATCGACCTGCCCGAAGGCGCGACCGGGCTGATCGCGCGCAACACCTTCGTCCAGGGCAAGGCGAAGGAGAACTGGACCGGCTTCATCGTCGTCGGTGCGGAAAAGCACACCTTCCCGGCGCGCGGGCTGCGGGTCGAGGAGAACGACGCGCGACTGGCGCCGGGTGTGGACAAGAGCCCGGCCTTCGTCGCCGACTATACCGGCGACGGCGTGGCGGTGGGGGCGAACCGCCTCGGACCGGGCGTGCGCAAGTTCGAGACGCGCTGAGCGGTTTTCGATCAGGTTGTATCTAATCGTCGATTTCGCTTCGGTCCGGGCCGATCCGGCGATAGCATGTTCGCCTATGTACAGACGTTTCATGTTTGCCCTGCCGCTGATCGCGCTTGCGGCTTCCGCGCCCGCCCAACCGCAGCCGTCGCGCACCCTGTCGGAACTGACCGCGTGGAGCGCGAAGCCCGCGGCTGCCCGGCCAGCCAACCTGCCCGCGCTCGACCGTCCGCTGAACCGGGCGGAGGCGGCGCAGGCTTCGGCGCTGCTTGCCGCCGCCCGGCTGCGCGACGTTGCTGCGGCGGAGCGCGAGGCGGTGGCGGCGAAGGCGATCACGATCGGCGACCGGACGCTGCGCTGGGAAAGCCGCCAGTTCGGCACCGCGCCGTTCGGCAAGCGCAGCCTGTGGATTTCGATGCACGGCGGCGGCAACGCTCCGCCGGTGGTCAACGACCAGCAATGGCGCAACCAGATCCGCCTCTACGAACCGGCGGAGGGCATCTATCTCGCGCCGCGCGCGCCGACCGATACGTGGAACCTGTGGCACGAGCCGCAGATCGATCCGCTGTTCCAGCAGCTGATCGATGCGCAGGTCGCGATCAACGGCGTCGATCCCGACCGGGTGTATCTGCTCGGCTATTCGGCGGGCGGCGACGGCGTGTGGCAGCTCGCACCCCGCATGGCGGATCACTTCGCCGCCGCGGCGATGATGGCGGGGCATCCCAACGAAGCGGGCGTCGCGGGCCTGCGCAACCTGCCGTTCGCGATCTTCATGGGCGGGGCGGATGCCGCTTACGACCGCAACCGCATCGCCGCGGAAAAGGGCGCGGAGCTGGCGAAGCGGCATGCGGCCGATCCCGGCGGCTATGTGTCGATGACGCGCATCTATCCGGGGCTGCCGCACTGGATGAACGGCAAGGATGCCGAGGCGTTGCCATGGATGGCGCAGTTCACCCGCAATCCATGGCCCAAACGGATCGTGTGGGTACAGGACGACGTGACGCACGACCGCTTCTACTGGCTGCACATCCCCGGTGCCGCGGCGGCCAAGGCGGGCGACCGGATCGATGCGACGGTCGCGGGGCAGGCGATCACGCTGACCGGTGCGGTACCGGCGGGAACGACGCTGCGCCTGTCGGACCGGCTGATCGATCTGGACAAGCCGGTGCGGGTGACGGTCAACGGTCGCGTGGCATTCGCGGGCAAGGTGCCGCGCACGGCGGCGGCGATCGTCGCCTCGCTGGCGGAGCGGGCCGATCCGGTATCGGTAGCGACGGCGCTGGTGCGGTTGCCGTAAAGGCATCGACGCGCCCCCGGCAGGGATGTGAAGCCGGCCCCCGGCGCCTGCCGCGTGCCACCACCGGGAGATCGGAGCTTTCGCCGATTCCTTGCGGGATCGGTGTGGCGGCGGTCCCGACCCCTCCCGGCCAGGAAGGTGGGGCTTGCCGACCCCTAGGTGTTTGATTGATCCTCATTGAAGCGGGCGTCATCCCGGCGAAGCCGGAATTTCCCGGTGGCAGCGCGCAGCAGGAGCCGATGAAGACCCCAGCCTGCGCTGGGGTGACGGTTCCACACGGATGGATCAAACTCCAGGCGGACCGGACTCGCTCCGACGGCAACGATTACCGGCAGGTCGTCCCCTCGCCCGGATCGAGGTCGAGGCAGCGGCCGTCGATCTCGGTCTTCGCCACCGGCAGGCGGATCGTCGCCGCCAGCGTCGGCAGGATGTCGACCGTCTCCACGCCGAATGGTTCCTCGAACCCGCCGGCCCCCTTGCGCCAGAACAGCATCGGCACGCGGCGGTCATAGTCCCAGAAGCTGCCATGCGTCGCGACCGAGCTGCCGACCACCGGATGCGGCAGCGTCAGCACGCGCGGCTTCATCGCCACCAGCAGGTCGCCCGAGCGCGGCGGGTAATAGGAGGCGCGGGCGCGTTCGATCAGCGACCACGTCTCGGGCGGGGTCGCGGGGACGGTCGTCGCCATGATCTGCGCGCGGGTGAAGACCGCCTGCGTCTGCGGATGGGTCGTGAACATCGCGATCGCCTCGCGCTCGACCGCGGCCTTCTGGGCCGGGGTCAGGTTGATGTCGTACCACACGTCGCCGTTGACGCCGCCGAACAGGACCGGCCCGGCGATGCCGAGCTTCTGCCCGATTGCCTTGCCGATCCGCTCGACGGTGAAGTCCCCGTCCAGCCGGACCGCGTCGGGAATGGCGTGGCTGGCATGGCGCTCGCTGGCGTCGCTGCCGCCATGGTCGGCGGTCAACACGACCTGATAGTCGACACTGGTCGCGTCGAGCACCGCGAAGAACTCCCCCAGGCTCTGGTCGAGCGAGGTGAGTTGCAAGCACATCTCGCTGCCTTCGGTGCCATAGCCATGGCCGACATAGTCGGTCGCCGATGCGCCGATCGAGATGATGTCGGTCTGCGGACCCCGGCCCAGCTTCATGTCCTGAACGAGCCCGGCGGCGAGGGCGAGGACGGCGGCATCATATTCGGGCGAACGGCGGAACGCGGCGATGTCGCCCGCGGCACGTTCGAAGCGGCCGGTGCCGATCGTCTTGTCGCCGACGCGGACGGCGCGGGCGAGCGGCTGGCAGAAGGTCGGCAGCGTCATCGCGGCTTGCGGCGTTGCGATCTGTTTCGCGACGGCGGCGTTGGCGCGCGCGACGACCGGCGGCATCCGCCGGCCGGCATAGCTGGTGAAGCCGTCCTTGCCGAACCACCACAGCTCGTCGACCTTGTGCCCGCCCATCATCACCGCCGCGCGGTCCTTGCCCGCGACCGAGACGACGCGCGTGCGCGGGTCGGCGGCTTTCATCCGTTCGCCCAGCGTCGGCACCATCAGGTGCGTGTCGGAGACGGTATAGTCCTTGAACGTCGATCCGGCGACGCGTTCGTCCTCCGCGCAATAGACCTTGTGATCCGGACGGGCGTTGCCGCGCTGGTCGATCCAGTCGTTGGCGATGATGCCGGTCCGCGCGGGCCGCGATCCGGTAAGGATCGTCGAGTGCCCGGGGCAGGTTTCGGTCGCGGCATGGCTCTGATAGCCCGAGGGGAAGACCGCGCCCTGCATCAGGCGCGCGAAGCCGCCGGTGAAGCGCGCGCGATATTCGGCGAACAGGTCGGCGGAGAACTGGTCGACCGAGATCGCGACGATCAGTTTCGGCGGGGTCGCCGGATAGGTCGGCGGCACGGCCACGTCGACGGGGGCCGCGCTCTGGGCAAAAGCGGGGGTGGCGGACGCCAGCAACAGCGCGGCGAGAGAGACGAGACGCATCGGGTACTCCGCGGACGGTGCATCCGTCCTCGAACTCCGCTACTCCGCGTCCATGACAGCGGCAAGAATACTATGGCGTCGAATCGTCCTGCTGACCGTGCTGCTCTGCGCAGCGATGCCGGTCGCCGCGCAGGTGCCGGGGCAGCGCCACGTCCAGATGCGGATCGTGGCGGAAAGCGACACCCCGGCGGCGGGCACGCGCGTCGCGCTCGCGCTGGTGTCGGTGCCCGATGCGGGATGGCACGGTTACTGGCAGAATCCGGGCGCGGTGGGCACGCAGCCGCGGCTCGACTGGACGCTGCCGGCGGGTGCCCGCGTGGGCGACCTGCGCTACCCGGTGCCGGAGCGGCTGACCGTCGCCGGGATCATGAACTATGTCTATGAACGGCCATGGACGATCCTGACCGAGCTGGAACTGCCCGCCGGTCTGGCGCGGGGCAGCGTGGTGCCGGTGCGCCTCGCGATCGACTATCTCGTCTGCACCCGCGAAATCTGCGTGCCGGAAAAGGCGGTGCTGTCGACCGAACTCACCATCGGCGACGGGGCGATCACACCCGAACGCCGCGCCGCGTTCGATGGCTGGCGCCGCGCGCTGCCCCGGCCACTGGGATCGCCGGCGCTGTTCCAGCCGGGCGAACCGTTGCGGTTGCGCGTGCCGTTTCCCGCGGCCCGGCCGATCGGCGATCCGTATTTCTTTCCGCTGACCGAAAACGCGATCGATTACGATGCGGCACAGACGATCCGGCGCGACGGCGACGCGATCGTCATCGAGACGAAGGGCACCGGCAAGCCCGCCGTGATCGAGGGGGTGCTGGCGACCGGACCGGGGCAGGGTTTCGCGATCCGGGCGACGCCGGGCGTGGTCGCCGCACCCGCCGAACCGGCGCCGGTCCGCGCCGCGCTGCTGGCCTTTGCCGGAGCGTTGCTCGGCGGGTTGTTGCTCAACGTCATGCCATGCGTGTTCCCGATCCTGAGCCTGAAGGCGCTCAGCCTTGCCCGCTCGGGCGAGTCGGCCGCCCATGCGCGGGCGGAGGGCGTTGCCTATACCGCCGGGGCGGTCGTCACCTGCATGGCGCTGGGCGGCATCCTGCTGGCGATCCGTGCGGCGGGGGTCGCCGCGGGATGGGCGTTCCAGCTGACCGATCCGCGCGTCGTGCTGGTGCTGCTGGTGCTGACCGGGGGGATCGCGCTCAACCTTGCCGGGCTGTTCGAACTGCCGACGCCGCAGGTCGGTACGCGCAGCGGGCGCAGCGGTGCGTTCGCCACCGGCGCGCTGGCGGCGTTCGTCGCGACGCCGTGCACCGGGCCGTTCATGGGCGCGGCGCTGGGATCGGCGCTGGTCCTGCCGCCGGTCGCCGCGATGGCGGTGTTCGCCGGGCTGGGATTGGGGCTGGCATTGCCGTTCCTGCTGCTTGGCTTCGTGCCGGCGTTGCGGCGACGGCTGCCAAGGCCCGGCGCGTGGATGGATGCGTTCCGCAAGGGGCTGTCGGTGCCGATGTTCCTGACCGCGCTGGCGCTGGCATGGATATTGGGGCGGCAGGCCGGGGTCGACGGCATGGCGCTGGGTCTGGGGGCGTTGCTGCTCGCCGGGCTGGGGCTGTGGTGGACCGGACGGCGGCAGTTGCGCGGGCGCGACCGGGCGTGGTGGCCGGGCATCGCCGCGCTGACGCTCGCCATCGCCACGACGGCGCTGGTCCAGCGCGCGCCGCCGGCGGGGGCGGCGGCTACGGGTATCGCCGGAGCCGAACCGTTCAGCGAAACCCGGCTGGCGACGCTGCGTGCCGAGGGGAAGCCGGTATTCGCCTATTTCACCGCCGACTGGTGCCTGACCTGCAAGGTCAACGAACGCGCCGCGATCGAGACGCGGGCGGTGGCCGATGCGTTCGGCAGGGGCGGGGTCAAGGTGCTGGTCGGCGACTGGACCGATGGCGATCCGGTGCTGGGCCGCTTCATCGAGGGGCATAACCGCGCCGGCGTGCCGCTCTACCTCTATTATGCGCCGGGCAAGGGCGAGGCGCAGGTGCTGCCGCAGGTACTGACCCCGGCGACGCTGACCGATCTGGTATCGTGATCGTATAAAGCCGCTTGCCACCCGTTATTTCGCAGCGCAGCATAGGGAGCGATTACCGGCAGGTTGCGTTGGAGGACGGATGGGGCAGGCGTTCGACGAAATCTGGGGACATGGCGGGCCGGATCATCCGCGCCCCGACCTTGCGGCACTGGCGCGGTGGATGCGCGGGGTGCCGCCCCATGAGCTGAAACGCCGTCTGCAATCCGCCGAAGCGACCTTTCGCCAGCTGGGCATCACCTTCGCGGTCTATGGCGACAGCGAGGCGGCGGAACGGATCATCCCGTTCGACATCGTACCGCGCGTGTTCATGGCGGACGAATGGGCGCGGCTGTCGCAGGGGCTGATCCAGCGGACGCAGGCGATCAACGCGTTCCTCGACGACATCTATGGCGAACGCCGCATCCTGAAGGCCGGGGTACTGCCGCCCGACCTGATCTTCGGCAACGCGCAGTTCCGCCCGGAGATCGCCGGCATCCGCCCGCCGCACGGCGTGTGGGCGCATATCTGCGGCATCGACCTGGTCCGTACCGGGCCGGACGAATTCTTCGTGCTGGAGGACAATGCCCGCACGCCGTCGGGCGTGTCGTACATGCTGGAGAATCGCGAGGCGATGATCCGGCTGTGCCCCGAACTGTTCCGCAATTTCCGCGTGGCGGCGGTCGACAGCTATCCCGACAGGCTGCTGGAGACGATGCGGTCGGTTGCCCCGCCGGGTGCGGGCGCACATCCGACCTGTGTCGTGCTGACGCCCGGCCACTTCAATTCGGCCTATTACGAACACAGCTTCCTCGCCGATTCGATGGGGGTCGAACTGGTCGAGCCCGCCGACCTGCTGGTCGACGACGATGTGGTGTGGATGCAGACCATCGCCGGGCGGGTGCGGGTCGACGTCATCTATCGCCGGATCGACGACGACTTCATCGATCCGGTGGTGTTCCGCCCCGAATCGCTGCTGGGCGTGCCGGGGCTGATCGCGGCGTATCGCGCGGGCAACGTCGCGCTGGTCAACGCACCGGGCAACGGCATCGCCGACGACAAGGCGATCTACAGCTACATGCCGGAAATCGTCCGTTTCTATGCCGAGGCCGAGCCGCTGCTGCCCAATGTCGAGACGTGGCGCTGTCGCGAACCACAGGCGCTGAAATACGTCCTCGACCATCTCGACGAAGTGGTGGTGAAGCTGGTCGACGGGTCGGGCGGCTATGGCATGCTGGTCGGCCCGACCGCGTCGAGGGCGGAGATCGAGGATTTCCGCCGCGCGCTGATCGCCGAGCCGCAGCGCTACATCGCGCAGCCGACGCTCGCGCTCTCCACCGTGCCGACGCTGACGGAGGCGGGGCTGGCGCCGCGCCATGTCGACTTCCGCCCGTTCGTGCTGACCGGGGCGGAGACGGTGCAGGTGGTGCCCGGCGGGCTGACCCGCGTCGCGTTGAGGGAAGGGTCGCTGGTCGTCAATTCCAGCCAGGGCGGCGGGACCAAGGACAGTTTCGTGCTGATGGACGATGGTCCGGTCCAGTTGCAGTCGCAGTCGCTGGGCGGCATGACCCAGTCGCAGGGAGCCCGCTGACATGGCGATGCTGTCACGCACCGCCGCCTCGCTCTATTGGCTGGGCCGCTATGTCGAACGCGCCGATTTCCTCGCCCGTCTGGTCGAGGCGACGGTGCGGCTCGATGCGCTGTCGTCGCGTCCGGCGGGGGATGCGGCATGGGCCAGCGCGCTGGCGGTCAGCTATACCGAGGACAGCTTCGCCGCGACGGAGCAGGCGGTCGGGCAGGCATCGGTGGCCCGGTTCCTGACCTGTGACCGCAGCCATGCCGGATCGATCCTGTGGTGCCTCGATGCGGCGCGCAACAATGCCAAGGCTGTGCGGACCGCGCTGACCCGCGACGCATGGACCGCGATCAACCGCGCATGGATCGTCTTCAACGCGCCGCGGGGTGAAGAGGGGGAGGACATCCTCAACCTCGTCGAGGCGATCAAGGCCGAGGCGCGCGGGTTCGAAGGCGCGGTCCAGCGGATGATGAAGAACGAGGCGACGTGGTTCGTCCAACTCGGCGCGGCGATCGAGCGGGCGGACAACACCGCGCGACTGATCGACGTCAAATATCACCTGCTGCTGCCCGAGGGCGAGCGGATCGGCGGTGCGATCGACCGCGATCAGTGGACGACGATCCTGCAGACCGTGTCGGCCGTAACCGCCTATCGCTGGCTGTATAGCGAGGGGTTGAAGCCGGCGAACGTCATCGAACTGCTGCTGTCGCGCGGCGAAGTGCCGCGCAGCCTTGCCGCGTGCGTCGACGAAACCGTCGAGATGCTCAACATGATGGGCAAGCGCACGGGTTTCCAGGGCGAGGCCGACCGCATGGCCCGCGCACGGCTCGCGCGGATGCAGAAGACGCGGGCGCATGAGGTCATCGTCAGCGGGCTGCACGAATATCTGGCTGCCTTCATCCGGGAGAATGCGATGCTCGACGCCGCGATCGCCCGCCAGTTCCGCTTCATCTGATGCGGCTGTCGGTCCACCACGAAACGCGGTATCGCTTCACCGAACCGCAGGCGCGCATCGTCCAGCTGCTGCGCCTTTTCCCCGCCGACACCAGTCACCAGACGGTCGTCAACTGGCGGATCGACGTCGATTGCGACGCGCGGTTGCGCGACAGCATCGACGGTTACGGCAACATCACGCGGATGCTGTATGCCGAGGGGCCGGTCGAAACGCTGCTGCTCACCGTGTCGGGCGAAGCGCTGCTGACCGAGGGCGACGGCCCGATCGAGGGGACGGACGAACCGTTCCCGCCCGAACTGTTCCGCCGGGTGACGGCGTTGACGCGCGCCGATGCGGTGATCGAAGGACTGGGGCAGGGCGACGACCGGGCGGCGATGACGGCGCTGGCGGCGGCGATCCACGCGCGCTGGCCGCTCGACCGGCGTCCGGCCCCGGCGATCCGTGCTGCGGTCGATGCGGTGAGGGACGACCGGCTGAGCCCGCGCGACATGGCGCAGATATTCATCGCGGCGGCGCGGGCGCGCGGGATACCAGCACGCTACACATCGGGCTACAGTCTCTCGGGCGACGACGAACGCCGCACCGCTGCGCCGCATGCGTGGGTGGAGGCCCATGTTGCGGGCGGGTGGTATGCGTTTGATCCGGCGATCGGCGGGAGATCGCAACTGGACCATGTGCGGGTCGCGGTGGCGCTGGATGCCGCCGGTGCAGCGCCGATCGCGGGCGTGCGGATGGGCGCGGGGGACGAGGCGATTGATGTGGACGTCGATGTGCGGGTCGAGGATAACGTGCAGGCCTGAACCCTCCCCGTTCCGCGCAAACGGTCCCCTTCTCCAACCGGAGCGTGATGACATCAGGCCGAACCGTTCTTCCCGAGTAGCCGCTGAACTTGTCGAAGCGGCGTATCGAAGGACCGCCCGTGGCGATATGCTTCGATACGGGCCTTCGCCAAGCGCAGTCCCTACCCAGCACGCACGGTTCTGTATGAGGTAAGCCAGCGTTAGAGTTTGATCCATCCGACTGGAAACGTCACCCCAGCGAAGGCTGGGGTCTCCGTCGGCTCCTGCTGCGCGCTGCCACCGGGAGATCCCAGCCTTCGCCGGTATGACGCCCGGCTGAAACAGGGTGGATCAGACTTTAGAAAACCCCGCCTCTGATTACGCTTCGTGCCCGCGATAGTTCTTTAGTTCGTCGCCGACGACCTGCACGACGTGCAGCACGTTGGTCGACCCCGGCGTCCCGAACGGCACGCCGGCACACACCACCACGCGGTCGCCCGCCGCCGCGATGTTGTGACGCAGCAGCATGCGCTTCGCCTTCGCCACCATTTCCTCGAATGAACCGACGTCGCGGGTGTGGACGGCGTGGACGCCCCACAGCAGCCCCAGCCGGCGCGCGGTGTCGAGCTGCGGCGTCAACACCATGATCGGCACCGCGGGGCGTTCGCGCGCGATGCGGCGCGCAGTCGAGCCCGACTTGGTGAAGCACAGGATCGCCTTCGCATCGACCGTGGCGGCGATGTTCTTGGCGGCTTCGGCCAACGCGTCGGCGGTGGTGGGGTCGGGGCGCAGCACCGTGAAATGGACGCGGTCGCCGTGTGCGGGATCGCGTTCGACGGCGTGCGAGATGTCGTTCATCATCGCCACCGATTCGACCGGCCAGCTGCCCGCGGCGCTTTCCGCCGACAGCATGATGGCGTCGGCACCGTCATAGACCGCGGTCGCGACGTCCGACACCTCGGCACGGGTCGGCGAGGGCGAGGTAATCATCGATTCGAGCATCTGCGTCGCGACGACGACCGGACGGCCGAGGCGGCGGGCAGTTTCGACGATGCGCTTCTGGAGCGGCGGCACCGATTGCGGCGGCAGTTCGACACCCAGATCGCCGCGCGCGACCATCACGCCATCGCACTGCTCGACGATCTCCTCCAGCCGGGCGACGGCGGAGGGCTTCTCGATCTTGGCGAGCAGCGCCGCGCGGCCGCCGATCAGCTTGCGCGCCTCGGCCAGATCCTCGGGCCGCTGCACGAACGACAGCGCGATCCAGTCGACGCCCTGTTCGACCGCGAAGTGCAGGTCGGAGATATCCTTTGGCGTCAGCGCGGCCATCGGCAGCACCACGTCGGGGACGTTCAGCCCCTTCGAGTTCGACAGTGCGCCACCGACCACGACCTCGGTCACGATCTTGTCGTCGTCATGGTCGAGCACTCGCAGCACCAGCTTGCCGTCGTCGAGCAGCAGGCGGGCATCGCGGGCGATCGCGGCGAAGATTTCGGGATGCGGTAGTTCAACGCGCGTCGCATCGCCCGGCTCGTTCGAGCGGTCGAGCGTGAAGCGCTGTCCGGCTTCGAGCATCACGCGCCCTTCGGCGAAGCGGCCGACGCGCAGCTTCGGTCCCTGCAGATCGGCGAGGATCGTCGTCGGACGATCATATTGCCTTTCCAGCCCGCGAATCGCCTCGATGACCGCGACCTTGGATTGCTGGTCGCCATGGCTCATATTGACGCGGAACGCATCGGCGCCCGCTTCGAACAGCTTCGCGATCATTTCGGGCGTGTTGCTGGCGGGGCCGAGAGTGGCGAGGACGCGAACCTTGCGCGAACGGGGGCTGATGGCCTTGGTCATGAAAGTCTCCGGGCGTTGCGCGCCTGCCTCTAAGGCTTATTCTAAAACGATCAACCTTGTAGGACCAGTTGCATGACCCCAATCGACTCGATCAGCGACGCGGCGCAGGCCGCCGCCTTTCGCCGGCTCGTCCGCCACCTGCAACACCGCACCGACGCGCAGAATGTCGACCTGATGGGGCTGGCGGGCTTCTGCCGCAACTGCCTGGGCGACTGGCTGGGCGAGGCGGCGGGCCTGTCGAGGGAGCAGGGGCGCGAGGCGGTGTACGGCATGCCCTATGCACAGTGGAAGGCGACGCACCAGCTGCCCGCCACCCCCGAACAGATCGCGCGGATGGACGAAAGCGTGGCGAAGAACCGCACCGACGCCGCGCTGGACGAAGCCCTCGACGACAGTTTCCCGGCGAGCGACCCGCCGGCGATGACCGAACCCCGCTGATCGGTTGAGGCGCGCGCCCGGATCGGCTAGGCGCGCCCGTTCACGAATTCTTGACCATCGTAAGGGAACCCATGACCGACAACGTCTCGGCGGAACAGCTCCGCCTCCTGATCGAGCGCATCGAGCGCCTCGAAGAAGAGAAGAAGGGCATCAGCGACGACATCAAGGATGTCTATGGCGAAGCCAAGTCGACCGGATTCGACGTGAAGACGATGCGCAAGATCATCAGCCTGCGCCGCATGGAAAAGCATCATCGCGACGAAGCGGACATGCTGCTCGAAACATACAAGCAGGCGCTCGGTATCTAACACCGCATTCAGGGGGCAGCGACATGGCCAGCGTCTTCCACTTCGCCACCCGCCTGCTGAAGGGGCATGGCGATCCGCATGGCGAGGAAGAGGCCCATGTCCTGTCCGCGATCGAACGCGGTACGCCGGTCAGCCGCGACGCCGCCGACGAATCGGACGCGCGTTCGACCTTCGGCGACCGGCTGGCCGACCGCGTCGCTGCGGTCGGCGGATCGTGGGGGTTCATCATCGCCTTTACGGCGGTGCTGCTCGGGTGGATGCTGCTCAATTCCGACGTGCTGTCGCATTTCGGGCTGGCGTTCGATCCATACCCCTACATCTTCCTGAACCTGATGCTGTCGACGCTGGCGGCGGTGCAGGCGCCAGTCATCATGATGAGCCAGAACCGGCAGTCCGAAAAGGACCGGCTGGCGGCCCGGCTGGACTATGAAACCAATTTGCGGGCCGAGATCGACATCCTCGCGCTGCACGCCAAGCTCGACACCGACGTGATCGACCGGCTGGCGGCGCTGGAGGCGAAGATCGACGCGCTGGCGCAAAGCTCTGCTCGGGCGTAGAGCGGGCGATAACCTAAAGAGGCACCGATGGCAGGCCATAGCAAATTCAAGAACATCATGCACCGCAAGGGTGCGCAGGACAAGAAACGGTCGGGCATGTTCAGCAAGCTCAGCCGCGAAATCACCGTCGCGGCGAAGATGGGTCTGCCCGATCCCGACATGAACCCGCGCCTGCGCGCGGCGGTCAACGCCGCCAAGGCGCAGTCGATGCCGAAGGACAATATCCAGCGCGCGATCGACAAGGCGTCGAAGGGCGACCTCGAGAATTACGAGGAAATCCGCTACGAGGGCTTCGGCCCGGCCGGGGTTTCGCTCATCATCGAGGCGCTGTCCGACAACCGCAACCGCACCGCGACCAATGTCCGCACCGCGGTGTCGAAGAACGGCGGCAATCTCGGCACCGCCGGGTCGGTCAGCCACGGGTTCGACCGGGTCGGCCTCATCAACTATCCCGCCAAGGCCGGGGACGCGGAAAAGGTGTTCGAGGCGGCGCTGGAAGCCGGTGCCGAGGACGTGACGTCGAGCGAGGACGGCCATGAGATCTGGACCGCGCAGGGCGACCTGCACGAAGTCGCCAAGGCGCTGGAGCCGGTGCTGGGCGAGGCCGAGGGCGCCAAGCTGGCATGGCGGCCGCAGACGATGGTCTCGGTTGGCGAAGACGATGCCGCGACGCTGTTCAAGCTGCTCGACGCGCTGGACGACGACGACGACGTCCAGACGGTATGGGGCAATTACGAGGTGTCCGACGAGGTGATGGAGAAGCTGGGTTGACCTTTTCGATCCTCCCCGCTTCGCGGGGAGGGGGACCAGCGAAGCTGGTGGGGGGGGGCTGCCGCGAGCGCTGCGTTGTGTGGGGCTCCCCCTCCACCACCGCTTCGCGGCGGTCCCCCTCCCCGTTCCGGGGAGGATACCGAACGTGCTGATCCTTGGCCTCGATCCGGGCCTCGGCACCACCGGCTGGGGCATGATCCGCGCCGATGGCAACCGCCTGTCGCACATCGCCAACGGCCAGATCCGTACTGACCCGTCGATGCAGCTCCCCCGCCGCCTCGCGCTGCTGTTCGGCGCGCTGGGCGAAGTAATCCGCACCGAACGCCCCGATGGCGCGGCGGTCGAGGAGGTGCTGGGCAACAGCAACGCGCAATCGACGCTGAAGCTGGGGCAGGCGCGCGGCGTCGTCCTGCTCTCCGCCTCGACCGCCGGCCTTGCGATCGGCGAATATCATCCGAGCATCGTCAAGAAGGCGGTGGTCGGCACCGGCGGCGCGGACAAGAAACAGATCCAGGCGATGGTCGGCCATCTGCTGCCCGGCGTGAAGCTGTCCGGCCCGGATGCGGCGGACGCGCTGGCGGTGGCGATCACCCATGCCCATCACCTCGCCAGCGCCCATGCGCGGGCGAGGCGGTCGACAGGGATCGGGGCGTGATCGCGGCGGCGTTCCTATCCCCGCGCAGGCGGGAATCCAGAGCCAAACAGAACCGGCGTGGATTGTCGCCCTGGATCCCCGCCTGCGCGGGGATTCGGCTTATCGAGAGAAATCGCGCATGATCGCCCACCTCAAAGGCACGCTGTCCGTTTCCGGCATCGATCACGCCGTCATCGACGTGAACGGGGTCGGCTATCTGGTCGGCGCGTCGTCGCGGACGTTGCAGGCACTGGGGCCGGTCGGTGGCAGCGTCACGATCCACACCGAGATGCTGGTCGCCGAGGACTTCATCCGGCTGGTCGGTTTCGCCAGTGCGGACGAGCGCGACTGGTTCCGCCTGCTGACCGGGGTGCAGGGCGTCGGCGCACGGGTGGCGCTCGGCATTCTCTCGACGTTGTCGCCCGACGAGGTCCGCACCGCGATCGCGCGCGGCGACAAGGCCAGCATCGCGCGTGCCAACGGCGTCGGCCCGAAACTGGCGCAACGCATCGCGATGGAATTGAAGGACAAGGTCGGCGGCATCGCCATCGGCCCCGGCGCGGTCGCGCCGGCGGCCGGCGGCGACGGGGTGGAGGGCGACGCGGTATCGGCGCTGCTCAACCTCGGCTTCCGCCCCGCCGAAGCGGCGACCGCGGTCGGCAAGGCGGCGGAGGAACTGGGGCCGGGGACGAGCCTCGACGCGCTGGTCCGGCTGGCGCTGCGCAAGGCGTCGCGCTGAAGGCGGGCCGTGCGGTGGACGCGGCGGATCGGCTTGCCCCGGTGGCCTGTACCGATTTATGTTGTCGTCGCAACGATCTGAGATGGAGGTGGCGATGACCGCTATTTCGGCGAGCATGGGACGACAGGGGATCAATCGATCCGACGACGTCCGCAAGGTGCAGCTTCTTCTGCGACAGGCAGGGGGCGCGCCCGGCCCCATCGACGGTATCGCCGGTCCGCTGACCATCCGGGCGATCTTCGGCTTTCAGCAGCGCTTCCTTACCCGGCCCGACGGGCGGGTCGATCCGGGCGGGCGGACGCTCGGCCGGTTGAACGGTCCCGCCGCGCGCGCTGCTCCCGCCGCTCCGCCCGCCGGGGCGAGGCCCGCGCCACGCCCGGTGTCGCCCGCACCGCGTCGCCCGGTGGCATCCCCGCCCCCCGCACAGACGGTTGGCGGCGACTGGATCGGGGACAGCGAGCAATGGTCGCAGGAAAAGAAGCTCACCAGCCTCGAATCCGGGTTCCGCCGAAAGATCGTCGAGGTGATCCGCCTGCTCAAGGCCGAAGGGTTCCGCCCCAGGATCGTGTTCGGGTGGCGATCGGTCGCCAAGCAGCAGGAACTTTTCCGGCGTGGTGTCACCAAGGTCAGGTTCAGCTTCCACAATGCACAGACGCCGCAAGGCGTGCCCAATGCATGGGCCGTCGATCTGGTAGACGAGCGCTGGGCATGGAACGAGCCGGATTGCCACAAGTTCTTCAAGGCGCTCGGCCGGATTGGCAAGGGGCAGGGTCTGGTGTGGGGCGGCGACTGGGCGTCGTTCCGCGACTGGGCGCATCTTCAGGGTCGGCAGAACTCGGAACTAGCAGCGGTGAAACGGGAAAGCGGTCTATGAAGAGGCTTCTGGCGGCATCGTTACTGGTCTGCGCAGGGGCGGCGGGCGCGCAGGATATCGGCGGCGACTGGCTGATCCTCCAGACCGCCGCCGATCCGATCGCGCTGGTCGGCGCGGCATCGGCGAAGCGCGCGCCCGGTGCCCGCGTGATCGCGACCGACGATTGCGTCGGCATGAAGCCTGGCATGTACGTCCTTGCCGCGCGGCCGGGAAGCGGTGCGCGCGCTCCCGGTGCCTATATCAAGCGCTGCGCCGCCAAGCCGCGCAGCGTCGCCGCGCTGGGGCTGCCCGCCGTCGATCCGAGCTTTGCCGCGATGCGCAGTGAACCAGTCAATTTCGACGGCGGCGATATCGTCAGCAAGGTGCGCGCCGGACTGTTGCTGCGTCCATATTACCTGCCCACCCCGAACGATCCGCGCGAGGGGTTGCGTATGGCCGTGGACGATGTGGCGGGCCGTCGCCGCCCGATCGAGCGCGACTGCACCGACCCCGAGGTCGCTCGAGAGGGCGACCTGATCGCGATCGCCTGCGCGATCGAGCAGGTCGCCGATCGATATGTCTATCGCACCACCGTCTACCGCGCGGGCGACCTCAAGCGGGTGCAGTCGGTGCCGCGCTGTCGCAACCCGCGCTTCGTTTCGGGTCGCAAGCTGCGGTGCGATGCGCAGTTGATCGACGCGGACGGCAACGTCTCGCTCCGCCCGCGCGACCTGCGGCTTTAGCGGCGACAGCAAAGCGTCTCGACCGCTCCCGCGCGAAGAGCTAGGGAACGGGCGTGACCGACGACCGTATCACCACCCCGATCCGCCGACCCGACGATGTCGACGCCGCGCTGCGGCCCAAGGCGCTCGACGAATTCGTCGGGCAGCAGGCGGCGCGCGAGAATCTGCGCGTGTTCATCGATGCCGCGCGCGGGCGCGGCGACGTGCTCGACCATGTGCTGTTCTTCGGACCCCCCGGCCTCGGCAAGACCACGCTGGCGCAGATCGTCGCGCGCGAGATGGGCGTGGGGTTCCGCGCCACGTCCGGCCCGGTCATCGCCAAGTCGGGCGACCTCGCTGCGCTGCTGACCAATCTGGAGGACGGCGACGTCCTGTTCATCGACGAGATCCATCGCCTGAATCCTGCGGTCGAGGAAGTGCTGTACCCGGCGATGGAGGACCGTGCGCTCGACCTGATGATCGGCGAGGGGCCGTCGGCGCGCAGCGTCCGCATCGACCTGCCGCGCTTCACGCTGGTCGGCGCGACGACGCGGCAGGGGTTGCTGACCACGCCCTTGCGCGACCGGTTCGGCATTCCGGTCCGGCTGCAATTCTACACCGTCGACGAACTGACCCGCGTCGTCACCCGCGCCGCTGGCCTGCTCGGCCTCGGCATCGCGACCGACGGCGCGACCGAAGTGGCCCGGCGCGCGCGGGGCACGCCGCGCATCGCCGGGCGGCTGCTGCGGCGGGTGCGCGACTTCGCCAATGTCGCCGGCGTCGACATCGTCGATGCCCGCACCGCCGATGCCGCGCTCAACCGGCTGGAGGTCGATGCCAAGGGCCTCGACGCGATGGATCGCCGCTACCTGATGATGATCGCCGACGTCTATCGTGGCGGCCCGGTGGGGGTGGAGACGCTGGCGGCGGGCCTCAGCGAACCGCGCGATACGATCGAGGAAGTGATCGAGCCGTACCTGATCCAGATCGGCATGATCGCCCGCACCGCGCGGGGGCGCTGCCTGAATGCGGGCGGGTGGAAGCATCTGGGGTTCGAGCCGCCGGCGGGGTCGCAGGATTCGCTGTTCGATTGAGGGAGACGGGAATGAAACGCGGATTGCTGTCGTCGGCGGCACCGGGCCTGATGGCTGCCCCGGTTTCGGCCGAAACGCCGCTGCGGATCGAGGTTGCGATGGCAGCGGATGCGACGGCGCGCGTGACGATCGGTTCGCAGTCGTTCGTGCTACCCGACGAACAGGAGCGGTTCGCCGCCGCGCTGAACGCGATGCCGGACAAGGATCGCCCGGTCGTCGTCGATGTCACGGGCAGGACGGAGACGCCGTACCGCGTTTTCGGTGGCATCCTGTATCTGGCGCAATCGGCCGGTTTCCAGAGGGTCAGCTTCGTCGCCGAACCACCGGCGGGCTGAACGATGGCCCCGTTCCCTCATATGGTCGGCGCTGTTGCAGCGACGCTGATGCTGGCGGCGGTTGCAGGATGCAAGCCGCCGACGGTCGTGTTCGAAGGCGAGCAGGAAACGGCGGCGCGCGGCAGGACGATCCTCGGGCGGATCGGGCTCCCCTTGCCCGACAGCGCGGTCATCGAACATGCCACGATGGAGCGTGGGCTGGACGACAATGCCCGGATCGTCGCGGTGTTGCCCGAGGCGGCGTGGCGCCCGATCGCGACGCGGCTGGCGGCACGCGATCCCGCCGCGCCGCCCTTCTCGGCGGAGGCCAATGCGATGCTCGGTCCCGATGCCGCCGGCTGGGCACCGCGCCGGGCACCGGGGCTGCGCACGATCCAGCGCCGCTGGAACGACGGCGGAGAGGTGGTCAATGTCGGGGTGGCTCCTGCCGGTGCCGGCCGGGTCCGGCTGTTCCTCTTCTGGCATGAGCTGTGATCGGCCGCGGATGCCACCACCCCTTTCCCCCGCTGCCCGCGATGGTTAAAGCGGACGCATGACCGACCCCGACCAGCCGGCCGGCGGCCGCTTCGTCGGCGGTACGCATCGCTTTCCCGTCCGGATCTATTTCGAGGACACCGACCTGTCGGGCGTCGTCTATCACGCGAACTATCTTCGTTATTTCGAACGCGCGCGCAGCGACATGCTGATGCTGGCCGGGATCGACCAGCGTGCGGCGCACGAAGCGGGCGAGGGAGCCTATGCCGTGCGCTCGATGCAGCTCGACTGGCGGGCGCCGGCCAGGCTGAACGACGCACTGGTCGTGGTCAGCACCGTCGAGCGGGTCCGTGCCGCGGCGGTCGATATTCAGCAGAGAGTCATCCGCGACGATCTTCTATTGGCGTCGGCACGGGTGGAGGTCGCTTTCGTGGCTCCGTCCGGGCGGCCGCGTCGCCAGCCGGCGGTGTGGACCCAGACGTTCACCGCGCTGGTCGCAACCGATAAAGGGGCATGATGGACGTTTTCGTGAACACCGACGCCGCGACGATGTCGCCGGTCGCGCTCTTCCTGGCAGCGGACTGGGTGGTGAAGGCGGTGATGCTGGGGCTGCTCGCCGCCAGCGTCTGGACCTGGGCGATCATCGTCGGCTTCCTGGTACGCGCGCGCAAGGTGCGCCGCGACATCGACCGGTTCGAGGTCGAGTTCGAACAGGCCGAGGATATCGACGCGTTCCACCGGTTGCAGGGATCGCGCGACACTGCCATCGCCCGCGTATTCTCGTCGGGGGTGCGCGAATGGCGTCGTTCGACCGCGTCGAAGCAGATCGACCGCGACGGCACCCGCGAACGCCTTGCCACCGCGATGGCGTCGAGCGTGGCGGACGAGAGCGAGACGCTGGCCGACCGGCTGAACGTGCTGGCCACGGTCGGATCGGTCGCGCCGTTCGTCGGGCTGTTCGGGACGGTATGGGGCATCATGCGCTCGTTCACCGCGATCGCATCGGAACAGAACACGTCGCTGGCCGTCGTCGCGCCGGGCATCGCCGAGGCGCTGTTCGCCACCGCCATCGGGCTGTTCGCGGCGATCCCGGCGGTCATCGCCTATAACCGCTTCAGCCACGGCGTGAACCGGATCGAGGCGCGGCTGAACCGTTTTGCCGACGCGTTCCATGCGACGCTCTCGCGCCAGCTCGAAGGCGTCTGAGCAATGGGCATCAACCTGCCGTCGGCAAAGGGAAAAGGGCGTCGGGCGCCGATGGCGGAGATCAACGTCACGCCGCTGGTCGACGTGATGCTGGTGCTGCTCATCATCTTCATGGTCACCGCGCCGCTGATGACCGCGGGCGTGCCGGTCAACCTGCCCGACAGCCGGGCCAAGGCGGTCGAGCAGGCGCAGCAGCCGGTGACGCTGTCGATGGATGCCGACGGGCGGACCTATCTCGACGACGTCGAGGTGTCGGCCGACAACCTGCCGGGCGAACTGGAAAAGATCGCGGCGGCGGGTGCCGGCGCGACCGAACCGCGGCAGGTGATGCTGCGCGCCGACCGCAGCCTCGACTATGGCCGGGTCAATGCCGTGCTGGGCGAACTGAACCGCGCCGGGCTGAACCGCGTGTCGCTCATCAGCGTGGCGCAGTAAGCCCCATGCAGAAGGCGGAGAAGATCGGGCTGGGCGTGGCGCTGGCAGGACATGCCGTCCTGTTCGGGCTGTTGTCGGTCGGGTTTCTCGCGACGCCGAACCCGTTGAAGCTCGAGTCGAAGCCGATGGACGTCAGCTTTGCCGAGGACGTCGCCGCCGAACAGAGCGCGCCGCAGCAGACCGACGCGCCCGCGATCAGCCAGGCGCCCGAAACCGGCGCGCCGGAGGATGCCGCGCCGAGCGAACCGGTCAGCGAGCCCGAACCCGCGCCGGAACCCGAACCCGCGCCGCCCGCCCCTGCGCCGCGTCCGCAACCGGCGCCCCGGCCCGAACCCAAGCCTGCGCCCAGGCCGGCTCCCGCGCCCAAACCCGTGCCGAGACCGGTCGTCAGACCCGCGCCCCGGCCGGCGCCTGCGCCCAAACCCGAACCGAAGCCCGCTCCGGCGCGGCAACAGGCGCGCCTGGCACCGGCCCGCCCGACGGCGGTCGCCAAGGCACCGCCCAGGGCCGCGCCTGCCAGACCCGCCGCCGCGCCCGCCCGGCCGGCAACGAAGCCCGCCGCGACCCGCGGCGAGGGCGGCAATGCGCAGGCGACGACGCAGCGTCCGCGCGGCGGGCGGCTCGGCAACGACTTCCTGAAGGGGATCGCCGATACTCCCGCACCGGGCAAGGCAACCGCGCCGCGCGGCACGGCGGTCAGCACCCAGTCGGTCGCTGGTCTCGCCAGCGCGATCCAGCGGCAGGTACAGCCCTGCGCCAACAAGATTCCCAATCCGGGGCCCGGCGCGAACCAGATCCGCTCGAAGGTCCGGTTGCAGATGCGCGCTGACGGCACCTTCGCCGCCAAACCCGAACTGCGCGGCCAGACCGGGATCGACGACGAGAACCGCCGCTATGCGCAGCGCGTTTCCGAACTGGCGATCGCCGCGCTGATCCAGTGCGCGCCCTACGAACTGCCCGCCGACCTGTACGAAGGCGGCTGGAAGGACATCATCATCAACTACAAGCTGCCCGGCTGACCGGAGGGGATGTATGCGTAAAGTCACGATGGCATTGGGGGCGGTGCTCGCCAGCCTGCTCGCCGCGCCCGCCGCGTTCGCGCAGGTCGAGGTGGATATCGAGGGCGGGATTTCCGAACCGCTGCCGATCGCGGTACCGGTGATGCCGACGCCGCAGGTCGCGTCGACCCCCGCCGGGGCGACCGATGCGCTGGGGCGGCAGCTGGCGGAGATCGTCGCGACCGACCTGCGCAATTCGGGGCTGTTCAAGCCCGCCGGTCCCGCCGGCCTGCCCGCCGTCGCGATGGCGCAGGTGCAGGCGCCCGATTATGCCGCGTGGAGCGGCGCGCAGGCGCTGGTGCAGGGCTATGTCCGCGCCGAGGCGAACGGCACGCTGACCATCGGCTGCTATCTGTACGACACCTTCGGGCGCACCGAACTGACGCGGCAGGGGTTCAACGTCGCACCGTCCGAATGGCGCCGCGCCGCGCATAAATGCGCCGATGCGGTCTATACCCGCCTGTCGGGCGAGGGGGCCTATTTCGACAGCCGCATCGTCTATGTCAGCGAGACGGGGCCAAAGGGCAACCGGACCAAGCGGCTGGCGATCATGGACCAGGACGGGGCCAACCACCGGTTCCTGACCAACGGCCAGTCGATCGTGCTGACCCCGCGCTTCGCACCGAACCAGCAGTCGATCGTCTACATGTCGTACGCGAACGAGCGCCCGGCGATCTATGTCCTCGACGAAGGCAGCGGGCGGTCGCGGCTGCTGGTGCAGAATGCGTCGCTGACCTTCGCGCCGCGCTTCTCGCCCGATGGCCGCTATGTGCTGTTCTCGATGGCGCAGGCCGGCAATACCGACATCTACCGCGTGCCCGCCGGCGGCGGCAGTCCGCAGCGGCTGACCAACGCGCCGGGCATCGACACCGGCGGCAGCTATTCGCCCGACGGATCGAAGATCGTGTTCGAAAGCGACCGTTCGGGATCGCAGCAGCTCTACGTCATGAACGCCGACGGATCGAACCAGCAGCGGATCAGTTTCGGCGGCGGGCGCTATGCGACGCCGGTGTGGAGCCCGCGCGGCGACCTGATCGCCTTTACCCGGCAGGGCGGCGGCACGTTCCGTATCGGCATCATGTCGCCCAGCGGCGGCGGTGAGAAGCTGCTGTCCGACGCCTGGGGTGACGAAGGGCCGAGCTGGTCGCCCAACGGCCGCGTGCTCACCTTCTTCCGCAGCGCGCAGGGGTCGGGCCGCGCACAGATCTGGTCGGTCGACCTGACGGGCTCGAACATCCGCCGCATCCCGACCGCGCTCGACGGGTCGGACCCGAGCTGGGGGCCGCTGCGCCCCTGACGCTTTCGCCAACGGGGGCCATTTCCGCTACAGGGGCATTGTAGCGGGAGGCGCAACGACCAAGGGAGGTTTATGATGACCAAGATTTCCGCGACGCTGTTCGTCGCCGTCGGCCTGCTGGCGACTGCCGGCTGTGCCAAGAAGCGCCCGGCGGTCCTGCCGCCGGCACCGGGCCAGACGGTCGATCCCAATGCCGGGACCGGCGGCACGGGCACGGGGACCGGCACGAACGGCGTGGTGCCGGGATCGCGCGCCGATTTCCAGCAGTCGGTCGCCAGCGATACGATCAACTTCGGCCTCGACCAGTATGATATCGACGCGACCGCGCGGCAGATACTCGACAGCCAGGCGCAGTGGCTGACGCGCTATCCCAATGTCCGCGTTACGATCGAGGGGCATGCCGACGAACGCGGCACCCGCGAATACAACCTCGCGCTGGGCGACCGTCGCGCCAATGCCGCGAGCAGCTACCTTGCGACGCGTGGCATTTCGCCGTCGCGGATCACGACGATCAGCTATGGCAAGGAACGCCCGCTGGCGCTGGGATCGGACGAAGCCGCCTGGGCGCAGAACCGTCGCGCGGTGACGGTGGTGTTGCAGTAATCGGTATCGGCGGCGGTGCCCGGTGCATCGCCGCCGTTCAGTCGAGCGGCCGGGCCGCCGACCATTTGCGCCGCTTCTTGACGAAGCGGGTTTCATAGCGGCGGACCACCGGGTCGTTCGCCAGCATCGCGTCGGCGAAGCGGTTATAGGCCGTCATGTCGGCGACCACGACCATCAGGGTCAGGTCGAACACCCCGGTAATCTCGAAGATCGCCTGCACCTGCGGGTCCGCATGCAGCCGGCGTAGCAACGCGTCGATATGCGGCAGCGCGTGGCGATCGAGCTGGATGTCGACCAGCGCCGACAGGAACGGCCCGATGGCATCGGACACGATCGATACGTCGGCGACGATCGTCCCGTCCTCGCGCATCCGGCGCACGCGGCGGGTGATCGCCGATGGCGACAGCGCGACGTCGCGCGCCAGATCGTCGGCGGTGCGCAGCGCGTCGCGTTGCAGCCAGTACAGCAGTTCGCGATCATGCCGGTCCAGCGCGCGCATTCCGTCCCCGTTTCTCCCCTGTGCGCTGCCGGTTTTCGGCACCGCCCCCACCAACTTTGCCGAAATCGGGCGGGGTCGCCAAGCGATAAGGCGGTTCGATTTCGGGAGGGAATATGCGTCGTTCGATCATCGCCATCTTGTTGCCGATCGCCATGGCCGGGGGCGCGGCCGCGCAGACGGTCAGCGACGATCCGGCCGCCGTCGTGGCGGCGACCCGGCGGGCGATCGCCGAACGCTATGTCCTGCCCGATGTCGCGGCGAAGCTGGGCACGGCGCTGGCTTCGTCCGATCGCTATCGCGGCCTGGCCGGGCAGGCGCTCGCCGACCGGGTCAATGCCGACATGGCGAAGGTGACCGCGGACAAGCATCTGGGGCTGAAATATGATCCGAAACTGGCCGCGATGCTGGGCGACCGGCCGCTTCCCGACGACGATGCGAAGATGCCGCCGGGCATGGCGCGGATGATCGCACGCCATAATGGCGGCGTGCGCAGCATGGAGTTGCTACCGGGAAATATCCGCATGATCGCCTATGAAGGCTTTGCGTGGGGCACGCCCGAAGCGGAGGCGGCGATCGCCGGCGCGATGCAGTTTCTGCGCGGAGGGGATGCCTGTATCATCGACCTCCGTCGCAATGGCGGCGGTTCGCCGGAAGCGGTCGCGGCGCTCGCGAGCTATTTCGTACCCGCCGGCACGCCGCTGATGCGGTTCGAGATGCGCGGCAAGCCGGGCGAGGCGACTGCCGCACCCAAGGCGCCGTTCAGCCTTGCCGGCAAGCCGCTCTATGTCCTGACCAGCGGCGGCACGGCGTCGGCGGCGGAGGAGTTCGCGACGCACGTGTCGGCGCTGGGCTTCGGGACGCTGGTGGGGGAGCGTACCGCGGGCGCCGGTTTCCGCAACGATCTGCTGCCGGTGGGCAAGAGCTATGTGCTGAGCGTGTCCAGCGGGCGGGCGATCAGCCTCAAGACCGGCAAGGATTGGGAAGCGGTCGGCGTCACGCCCGCCATCGCCGTCCCGGCCGATCAGGCGCTGGTCGCGGCCAGGGCGGCGGCGATGACCGCGATTGCGGCAAAGGCTCCGGCCGCAGAACGTGCCGAGGACGAACGTATCGCCGCCTTCTACGGCGCGGCTGCGAAGGGCGTAAGGCCGGCGCATCCGGTCGCCGACTATGCCGGCGTCTATGGCGATCGGAAACTGGTGGTGCGCGGCGATCGCCTGACGACCAGCCGCGGATGGCGGCCGGCGTCGGTGCTCGTTCCGGTCGAGGCGAACGTCATGGCGCCCGAGGACGATCCGCTGTCCCGCTTCCGCTTCGTGGAACAGGGCGGTCGCATCGTCGCGCTGGAGGTCGAGCGGATCGACGGATCGGTCGAGCGGGCGGAACGCAGCGCGGGGCTCCAGGCGCCGGCTTTTCCGTCCTCACCTGACGTCATCCCGGCGAAGGCCGGGAGCTCCCGGTAACAGCACGCCGCAGGAGCCGCGTGCGGCCCCGGCCTTCGCCGGGGCGACGTTCCGGAAACGAACACCGCCCCGTAGATCGCTCTGCGGGGCGGTGTCGCGTTCAGGCTTCCGCCGGTGCCTTCGCCTTGCCGCCCTTGCGCGGCTTCTTGGGCGCTGCGGGCGTCATCTCGAACGCCAGCGCATTGTCCTTGAGCGTGACGTTTACCTCGCCGCCATGGACCAGCTTGCCGAACAGCAGTTCCTCGGCCAGCTGCTGCTTGATCTTGTCCTGGATCAGGCGGCCCATCGGACGCGCGCCGTAGAGCTTGTCATAGCCCTTTTCGGTCAGCCACGTCTTCGCTTCCTCGTTCAGGCGGATATGGACGCCGCGATCGGCCAGCTGCAGTTCGAGCTGGAGGATGAACTTGTCCACCACCCGCGCCACGACTTCCGGCGGCAGATAGCCGAACGGCACGATCGCATCGAGGCGGTTGCGGAATTCGGGGGTGAAGAGCTTCTTCACCGCTTCCTCCTGCACGTCCTCGCGGTCGATCTGGCCGAAGCCGATCGATTCCTTGGCCATGTCCGACGCGCCCGCATTGGTCGTCATGATGAGGATGACGTTGCGGAAATCGACGGTCTTGCCGTGGTGATCGGTCAGCTTGCCGTTGTCCATCACCTGCAACAGGATGTTGAACAGGTCGGGATGCGCCTTCTCGATTTCGTCAAGCAGCAGGACGCAATGCGGCTGCTGGTCGATCGCATCGGTCAGCAACCCGCCCTGGTCGTACCCGACATAGCCCGGGGGCGCACCGATCAGCCGGCTGACCGAATGGCGCTCCATATATTCGGACATGTCGAACCGCTGGAGCGGAATGCCCATGATCTCCGACAGCTGGCGCGCGACCTCGGTCTTGCCGACGCCGGTCGGGCCGGTGAACAGATAGTTGCCGATCGGCTTGTCGGGATCGCGCAGGCCGGCGCGCGACAGCTTGATCGCCGAGGACAGCGCCTTGATCGCGTCGTCCTGCCCGAACACCACCCGCTTGAGGTCGAGTTCGAGATTGGCGAGGACGCGCGTATCGTCGGTCGACACCGTCTTGGGCGGGATGCGCGCCATCGTCGCGATGACCTGTTCGATCTCCTTGGCGGTGATCGTCTTCTTCCGCTTGGGCGCGGGCACCAGCATCTGCATCGCACCGACCTCGTCGATCACGTCGATCGCCTTGTCGGGCAGCTTGCGGTCGTTGATGTAGCGCGCCGACAATTCCACCGCCGACTTGATCGAATCGGGGGTGTATTTGACCTTGTGATGCTCCTCGAACGCGCTGCGCAGCCCGGTCAGGATCTTGATCGTATCCTCGACCGAGGGTTCGTTCACGTCGATCTTCTGGAACCGGCGCAGCAGCGCGCGATCCTTCTCGAAGTGGTTGCGGAACTCCTTGTAGGTCGTCGATCCGATGCAACGGATCTGTCCGCCCGACAGCGCGGGCTTGAGCAGGTTCGACGCATCCATCGCCCCGCCGCTGGTGGCACCAGCGCCGATCACCGTGTGGATCTCATCGATGAAGAGGACCGCGTGCGGCAGCTTCTCCAGTTCGGTCACGACCTGCTTGAGCCGCTCCTCGAAATCGCCGCGATAGCGGGTGCCGGCCAGCAACGCGCCCATGTCGAGCGAATAGATGACCGCGGGCAGCAGCACTTCGGGCACATCGCCCTCGACGATCTTGCGCGCGAGGCCCTCGGCGATCGCGGTCTTGCCGACGCCGGGGTCACCCACATAGAGCGGGTTGTTCTTCGAGCGGCGGCACAGGATCTGCACCGTGCGGTCGACCTCGGCCGAACGCCCTATCAGCGGGTCGACCTTGCCGACCTTCGCCTTCTCGTTCAGATCGACGCAGAACTGCTTGAGCGCGCTTTCGCCCTTGCCCTTGTCGGACGACTTGGGCGCTTCCTTTTCCTCGGCACCCTTGGGCGCGGGGGTTTCGGTAGCGGTCGATCCGCCCTTGCCGACGCCGTGGCTGATGAAGCTGACCGCGTCGAGGCGGCTCATGTCCTGCTGCTGCAGGAAATAAACGGCATAGGTCTCGCGCTCGCTGAACATCGCGACCAGCACGTTGGCGCCGGTCACCTCGTCGCGGCCCGACGACTGCACGTGCAGGATCGCGCGCTGCACGACCCGCTGGAAGCTGCTGGTCGGCGACGGATCGGTCGCGGCGTCCAGCTTGAACGTGTCGAGTTCGGTGTCGAGATAATGGGCGACGGTCGCGCGCAGCTCGTCGAGGTCGACGCCGCAGCCGGTCATCACCTTGGCCGCGTCGGCGTCGTCGGTCAGCGCGAACAGGAGATGTTCGAGGGTCGCATATTCGTGCCGGCGCGAGGATGCGGCCTCGAGCGCCTTGTGCAGCGTGGATTCCAGTGCGGATGCGAAGGATGGCATTCAGTTCACTCCGGTCGGCCGGCGAGAACGCGCCGGCCCTGCGTCCCGGTATCCCGGGTCTCCACCAATGTCGGTATGCGGCCGCCCGGCATCAAGCGGGGCGGAACATCTCATGACCGGAACAGCGCGTCGGCGCTGGCCCGGTGGCTGTGCGCATGGTCGATTCGCGCGCGGCACCGGGCGATCTCGCCCTCCAGCGCGGCGATACGCTTCGTCAGTTCGTCGACCGACAGCGGGTCCAGATCCTCGGCAAGCACCATGGCGAGCAGGTTGCCACGAACATGGTTAACATTTTCGTCGGGTTCCATGGATGTAGCGTTGACCCTGCCGCCGGCGATGTCAATAACGCCGCCGCAGGGGGAAAGGCCACATGGACGTACCAGCGGCAATGCGTGCAATCGATCCGGCCGAAGCGGGCGGTCCGGAAGTGTTGACGGTCGTCGAACGGCCGACGCCGCGGCCACGCGCGGGCGAGGTGCTGATCCGCGTCGCCGCCGCCGGCGTCAACCGGCCCGACGTGCTGCAACGCACCGGGGGCTATCCGCCGCCGCCAGGCGCGCCGTCGATCCCCGGCCTCGAGGTCGCGGGACAGGTCGTCGCGGTCGGCGACGATGCCGACGCGCATCTGATCGGCCAGTCGGTCTGCGCGCTGCTCTCCGGGGGCGGCTATGCCGACTATGCGGTCGTTTCGGCCGGCCAGTGCCTGCCGGTTCCCGACGGGCTGTCGATGGTCGAGGCGGCGGCGCTGCCCGAAACGCTGTTCACCGTGTGGACCAACCTGTTCGAACGCGGCTATGCGGCCGAGGGCGACAGCGTGCTGGTCCATGGCGGCACCAGCGGCATCGGTACGATGGCGATCCTGCTGGGCAAGCTGTTCGCGCTGGAAGTGATCGTCACCGTCGGCAGCGATGCGAAGGCTCGCGCGGCGCTGGAACTGGGCGCCGCCCACGCGATCAACTACCGTACCGAGGATTTCGTCGATCGCGTGCGCGAAATCACCGGCGGCAAGGGGGTCAGCGTCGTGCTCGACATGGTCGGCGGCGACTATGTGGCGCGCAACATCAAATGCCTTGCCGAGGATGGCCGTCACGTATCGATCGCGGTGCAGGGCGGGGCGAGCGCCACCGTGCCGCTCTGGGATATCATGCGCCGCCGCCTGACGCTGACCGGATCGACGCTGCGCCCGCGCGATGCGGCGTTCAAGGAAATGGTCGCCGACGAACTGTCGCGCACCGTCTGGCCGCATGTCGCGGGCGGACGGTTGCGTCCGGTCATCGACCGCACCTTTCCACTGGAACAGGCCGCCGACGCGCATCGCCGGATGGAAGCGGGCGACCATGTCGGCAAGATCGTGCTGACGCTGGCATAGGGCGTTTCATCGCCGCCGGGCTGCATCCGGGGTCGGCGGACGATAGACCGGCCGTCGACCTGCAAAGGAGGCGATCCATGCGAACGACCCTTTTCACGCTGGCATTGGCAGTCGCGGTCCCGGCGCATGCGCAGACCGACCCGGTAGCGACCGCACAGGGGCAGATCTTGTCGGCCACCGCCCGCGGCTATGCCGAGCGCGACGCGGCGCGGCTCCGGCGCGGCGATCCGCCGCGGACCACCGCACAGCGCAGGCACGAGGCCGACTGCGCGCGATTGTGGAAGCTGCGCGAGGGGATGACGCGCAGCGAGCGGGTGCGGCTGTACGACCTTTGCCCGCGCTGAACGGCGGTCTTGCCTAGTTCGGCCGCCCGGACTACATCGGGGGCAACGTGGCCGCCCGGTTTGGGCGGCCCTTTCTATTTCGGAGACCCGTCGTGGCCCAGCCGCTGATGCCGCACGCGACCGCTTCCTGGCTGGTCGACAACACCGCCTTGTCCTTTCCGCAGATCGCCGACTTCTGCGGCCTGCACGTCCTCGAAGTGCAGGCGATCGCCGACGATACCGCCGCGACCAAGCTGACCGGTCGCGATCCGGTGCGCGCGCACGAACTGACGATGGACGAGATCGAGAAGGGGCAGAAGAACCCCGACTATCGCCTGGTGATGATGAAGGGGCCCGAACAGGTCCGCCGGACCAAGGGTCCGCGCTACACCCCGGTCAGCAAGCGGCAGGACAAGCCCGACGGCATCGCGTGGATCATCCGCAACCACCCGGAAATCTCGGACGGCGCGATCGGCAAGCTGATCGGCACCACCCGCACCACCATCGCCGCGATCCGCGACCGCACCCATTGGAACATCGGCAACATCACGCCGAAGGACCCGGTGACGCTGGGCCTGTGCTCGCAGCGCGAGCTGGACGCGCTGGTCGGCAAGGCGGCGAAGGCGGCCGGCATCGAGGCGCCGACCGATACCCGGCTGGAGGGCGACCGCGAGGCGCTGATCGAACAACTGCGCAACGAACGGACCCAGGCGGCGCGCGACGCCGAACTGGCCGAACGCGGCGAAACGGCCGAGCCCTCGGCGTTCTTCGACCCGTTCAAGCGCTGATCGGTTCTACCCAGGGTTGATCCATCGATCGTGAAACGTCGCCCCGGCGAAGGCCGGGGCGTCCAAGCGGTTCCTGCCCCGTGCTGCCACCGGGAGATCGCGGCCTTCGCCGGGATGACGTTCGGTTCGACGGATGAACTGGCCTTGAGAAAATCCGGGCTGTTTGCGTATTGGACGTAAAGGCTTAGGCTGGGTTCGCTTCACGGGAGTGCCCAGCCATGTCCGACCTTCGTGCCCGCGCGATCGCGCTCTACGATGCCTTCACCCACGAACATCGCGACCGGCGCGCGTTCATGGCCGAAATGGTCGCGCTCGCTGGATCGGCCGCGGCCGCCGAGGCTCTGATTGCTGGCATCGCCGCCTCGCCCGCCGCCGCGCAGCAGGTCGCGCCCGACGACTCCCGGCTCGACACGGCAAAGACCAGCGGGACCGAGGCGGGCCGACCGGCCACCGCCTATTTCGCCGCGCCCAAGGGTGGCCGCGCGCTGCCGCTGGTACTGGTGATTCACGAGAATCGCGGGCTGACCCGCCATATCGAGGATATCGCCCGCCGCGTCGCGCTGGCCGGCTTCCGCGCCATCGCGCCCGACCTGCTGGCGCCGCAGGGCGGCACGCCGGCGGACGAGGACAAGGCGCGCGCGATGATCGGCACGATCGATTACGACGTGGCGCTGGCGCAGGCCAAGGCGTTCCTCGCCAGGGCGCGGGGCGAGCGCAAGGGGTTGCGCACCGGCATCGTCGGCTTTTGCTGGGGCGGGGCGTTCGTCAACCGGCTGGCGGTGGCCGATCCGCTGTTGACTGCCGGGGTCAGCTATTACGGCCCGGCCCCCGATCCAGCGGAAGCGGTCAAGGTCCGTGCCGCGCTGATGCTGCAACTGGCGGAAAAGGACGCGCGGGTGAACGCGACCGCGCTGCCTTGGGGTGATGCGCTGCGCAAGGCGGGCAAGACCGCGATCACCCATGTCTATCCGGGCGTCGACCATGCGTTCAACAACGACACCTCGGCCATGCGCTACGATGCCGCGGCGGCGAAGCTGTCGTGGGATCGGACCATCGCGCTTCTGCGTCACGAACTTGACGCGAAATAGGTAGATGTTCCACCTTCGTTCCAACGAATCGAAGGGGAGATGCGAGATGACCGGCCTGACGCTTTATACCAACCCGATGTCGCGGGGGCGGATCGCCCGCTGGATGCTGGAGGAGGTCGGCGTCCCGTACGACGTCGAGATGCTTGGCTATGGCGGGACGATGAAGGACGACGCGTATCTGGCGATCAACCCGATGGGCAAGGTGCCGGCGATCGTCCATGACGGCCGGGTCGTCACCGAATGCGCCGCCGTCTGCGCCTATCTGGCGGAGGCGTTTCCGGACGCCGGCCTTGCCCCGACCGACAGCGAGCGCGCCGATTATCATCGCTGGATGTTCTTTGCCGCCGGGCCGCTGGAACATGCGATCACCAACCGGTCGCTGGGCGTGAACCCGAGCGACGACCAGCAGCGGATGGTCGGCTATGGCGATTACGACCGGGTCGTCTCCACCCTCGAAGCGGCGGTATCGGCGCATCCCTATATCGCCGGCGACCGCTTCACCGCCGCCGACGTCTATGTCGGATCGCACCTGATGTGGGGCACGCAGTTCGGTACGCTGCCGAAGCAGGATGCGTTCATGGCCTATATCGCGCGGCTGGCGGATCGGCCGGCGCATGTGCGGGCCAGTGCGCTGGACGACGCGGCGATGGCGGAGATGCAGGCGGCGGGGTGAGGTGGCGCGACCGATCGACCCGTTCGATCGTCACCCCGTACTTGATCGAGACCTCTGCGAAAGTCCCGAACAGAGCCAACGCCTCGCCGTACCCCGGCGAAGGCCGGGGTCCAGTTGGAAAGGCTTTCCCGTATCTTGCCAATGCCCCCAACTGGGCCCGGCCTTCGCCGGGGTACGGATCGAGGGCTTTCGCAGAGGTCTCGACGTGATCCGGCGTGACGTTTCTTGTCGGCGGCGGAAAAAATCTCGACCCCGGCGAAACGCCCGCCGTCGCACCGAACGTCGTCCCGGTGCGGGCCGGGATATCCCGGCAGGAAGGGCGCGCGTGGAGTTCGGTTCGTCTGAAGGGGAACGTCATCCCAGCGAAGGCTGGGGTCTCTGTCGACTCCTGCTGCGTGCTGCCATCGGGAGATCCCAGCCTTCGCCGGGAGGACGTGGATGGATTGAACCCGGGCCTCGGGCGGCTACTGCCTTCGCCGGGGCGACGCTGGAACGGACGACCTTGGCAGCCGTGCAGCCGACATGGCGGTGGTTTGCCTCGGCGGCGCTCGATCCGAAGGCGGTAGCCGGCCCCTACCGCCGCACGCCGATCAGCCACACCTTCGGCCTCCCGGTCGGCTGCGGCTTCCCATCGAGCCGCCGGGCGCGAAGGATGCGCACCGGATCGAGGATCATCTGTCCCTTCATCGCGTCCGACCCGCCGCCGGTCGCCTTGGCGAGGATGCGCTTGACCGTGTCCATGCCGCCGACGATCCGTCCGAACGCGGCATAGCCGGCGAAGTCGCCCTTGGCGTCCATGCTCGGCATCGCGCCGACCAGCAGCACGAAGTTGCCGCCCGCCGAATTGGGCTCCGGTCGCCGCGCCATCGAGATCGCGCCGTCGACATGCTTGACCCCGGTCCTGTCGGTGCGCTCGTGCGGGAAGGGGGGCAGGATGCGGCGGGCATCGGTACGGATGCCGCCCTGCACGAATCCCAGCCTGGGGTCGGCCTTGCGGCGTGCCGACCGGTAGAAGTCGGTGCCGTCGAACCTGCCGTCGTCGACATAGGCGAGGAAGTTCCTCGACGTCGCCGGCGCGCGCTTCATGTTCAGCGCGACGATGACCGGCCCGACGGAGGTGTCGAACCGCACGCGGACATAGCCGGGCGTCGGGCGGGTGGCGGACTGGGCGAAGGCCGGCGCGGAGAAGGCGAGCAGCAACAGGGCGAACACGATACGCATGGGCGGCTTCCTATCGACCCAGGCCGCCGGGCGGAAGCGCCGCGTCAGCCGGTATGCAACGCGGCATATTCCGCCAGCAGCGGGCCGAACGCCTCGCCCGGCGGAAATCCGGCATAGCGATACCGCGCCGGCGTCGTCGCCCAGGGCAGCGCCTCATCCACCCACGTGTCGATGAACGGCGGAAACGCGTCCGGCGTGTCGAGCGCGCCCAGCCGGACATTCACGAACCCCGGATCGGGTTCGATGCGGGTGAACAGCCAGCTCTTGCAATGGTCGCAATGGTGATGGCGGATCTGTTGGCTGTGCAGTCCGCCGATCGCCGTCTCGCCGGTGACCGTCAACGCCCCGCTCGGCACGGCGAGGTTCGCGGAAAAGGCGCTGCCGGTCATTTGCCGGCACCCGCGGCAATGGCACGCCATGGTGAACATCGGCGCGGCATCGATACGCAAGCGGACGCGACCGCAGCGGCAGCCACCTTCGATCGGCAGGGCAGGGGACATCGCTTCGCTCCGTTGGCGGATGGACGGCTACGGTATAGGCTGGCCGCCGGCCGGCGGACAGCGGGCACGACGAAGGGGGCGGGCGATGATGATGACGCGGGCGATCCTGTGGCCGACCTTCGCGATGGTCGCGCTGATATTCCTCGTCAGCCTGACGCTGATGCAGGCGCGGATCGGGCATATCCGGCGTCAGCGCCCGCGCATCGACGACTTGGTCGACGGCGATGCGATGCGCGCCTGTTTCCGTCCGGTCGAGCGGCCGGCGGCGAACCTCGCCAATCTGTTCGAGATGCCGGTGCTGTACTTCGCGCTGGTGCCGCTGCTGCTCTCCACCGGCCTTGCGACGCTGTCGCAGGTGACGCTCGCCTGGGCCTATGTCGCGCTGCGCGCGGCGCACAGCATCGCCCATGTCGCCGGGCGGGTGCGGCCACGCTTCGCGCTGTTCCTCGCCTCCCATGCGGTGCTGGCGGCGATGTGGGTCGGCTTTGCGATGGATATCGGTTTCTCGGCGCGCTGACGGACCGGAACGGGCGCGGGGTTGCGACGTTGACCGGCCAAGTTGCTGGAGACATTGCCATGACCCGTTTCGCCGCCGCCGCCGCTCTGCCGCTCCTCGCCCTGCTCGGCGCATGCGGGGGGCAGGAGATCACGACGACCAACGACGCGAACGTCGTGTCGAACGACGTCTATGCCAACGCCGCCTTCCGCAACGATGGCGAGGTCGGCAACGAGATGATCCCGATCAACCCGATGGAGACCGAAGCCAATTCGGTGACGACGGCGGGCGATGCGATGATGGGCAACACACCCGACGGGATGAACGCCACGATGGGCAACACCGCGAACTGACGCGGTCGCGACCTGACGCGTCATGACGGGCGGCGGGGCAGGGCTCCGTCGCCCGTTTCGCGTGGGGGGCAGCGTCCGGCGCGCACCATTGACCGGATGGCATGCCGCCGGTATAGGCCGCGCGTCCCACTGGGTCGGCGTCCTAGCCGTCTTCGGCCTGCATGTGGGTGCAAAGAGCTGAACATTGCTGGAGACATCGGCCTCGTGGCGATTCGCACACGTGGCCTTTGCGCATTTCTGACAGGAACGGCTCCGGCAAAGTAACCGCAAGATAAGGTGAAGGGCTTCATGCCGACGATCAACCAGCTGGTCCGCAAGGGCCGCGAACCGCAGAAGGCCAAGTCGAAGGTCCCTGCGATGGACCAGAACCCGCAGAAGCGCGGTGTCTGCACCCGCGTCTACACGACGACCCCGAAGAAGCCGAACTCGGCACTGCGCAAGGTGGCCAAGGTCCGCCTGACCAACCAGCGCGAAGTCATCAGCTACATTCCGGGTGAAGGCCACAACCTGCAGGAGCACTCGGTCGTGCTCATCCGCGGCGGTCGTGTGCGCGATCTTCCCGGCGTTCGCTACCACGTCCTGCGCGGCGTGCTCGATACGCAGGGCGTCAAGGATCGCCGCCAGTCGCGTTCGAAGTACGGCGCCAAGCGTCCGAAGTGATCCCGCGCCGCGCATGACCTGCGCGGCCTGAGATCCACCTACCCCCAGTAAGCCCCGGACGGGTTCCGGAACCGGCTGAAGATTGAAGGAATATCTGATGGCTCGTCGTCGTCGTCCCGAAAAGCGGGAAATCCTGCCTGATCCCGTATACGGGGATGAGGTCCTGACCAAGTTCATGAATTCGGTGATGCTGGACGGCAAGAAGTCCGTCGCCGAAGGCATCGTCTATTCGGCATTCGAAACCGTCGAGAGCCGCGCGAAGCGCGATCCGCTGGGCGTGTTCCACGATGCGCTGAACAACGTGAAGCCGAACATCGAAGTGCGTTCGCGCCGCGTCGGTGGTGCAACCTACCAGGTGCCGGTCGAAGTCCGCTTCGAACGCGCCCAGGCGCTCGCCATCCGCTGGCTGATCGCCTCGGCCCGCAACCGCAGCGAGAACACCATGTCGGCGCGCCTGTCGGGCGAGCTGATGGATGCCGCCAACAACCGCGGCAACGCAGTGAAGAAGCGCGAAGACACGCACCGCATGGCGGAAGCGAACCGCGCCTTCTCGCACTACCGCTGGTAAGCGCCGAAGCGGTGGCTTTTCACCGCTGACGCAACCGCCTATATCGTGGGGAGCGGGCGACATGCCTCGCTCCCCACATTGCCAAGGAAGCACGATCATGGCCCGCAGCCATCCGCTCGAAAAGTATCGTAACATCGGCATCATGGCCCACATCGATGCCGGCAAGACGACCACGACCGAGCGTATTCTTTACTATACCGGCAAGTCCTACAAGATCGGCGAAGTGCACGAAGGCACCGCCACGATGGACTGGATGGAGCAGGAGCAGGAGCGCGGCATCACCATCACGTCGGCCGCGACGACCTGTTTCTGGAACGACCACCGCATCAACATCATCGACACGCCGGGCCACGTCGACTTCACGATCGAGGTCGAGCGTTCGCTGCGCGTGCTCGACGGCGCGATCACCTGCTTCGACGGCGTCGCCGGCGTGGAGCCGCAGTCGGAGACCGTGTGGCGTCAGGCCGACAAGTACAATGTCCCGCGCATGTGCTTCGTCAACAAGCTGGACCGCACCGGTGCCAATTTCGAACGCTGCGTCGAAATGATCAAGGACCGCCTCGGTGCGCGTCCGGCGGTGCTGTATCTCCCGATCGGTATCGAAGGCGGCTTCAAGGGCCTCGTCGACCTCGTCGAGAACCGCGCGATCATCTGGCTCGAGGAGTCGCTGGGCGCGAAGTTCGAATATCAGGACATTCCGGCCGACCTCGCCGACGCCGCAGCCGCTGCCCGCAGCGAGCTGATCGAAATGGCGGTCGAGCAGGACGACGACGTCATGGAAGCGTATCTGGAGGGTAACGAGCCCGACGTCGCGACCCTGAAGAAGCTGATCCGCAAGGGTACGCTCAGCTCGTCGTTCGTGCCGGTGCTGTGCGGTTCGGCGTTCAAGAACAAGGGCGTGCAGCCCCTGCTCGACGCGGTGATCGACTATCTGCCGTCGCCGCTGGACGTTCCGGCGATCAACGGCCTGAAGCTCGACGGCGAGACCGAAGATTCGCGCGCCGCCGCCGACGACGCGCCGTTCAGCGCGCTGGCGTTCAAGATCATGAACGATCCGTTCGTGGGTACGCTGACCTTCGCCCGCATCTATTCGGGCAAGCTCGAAACCGCTTCCTCGGTCCTGAACTCGGTGAAGGACAAGAAGGAAAAGGTCGGCCGCATGCTGTTGATGCACGCGAATGACCGTGAAGACATCCAGGTCGCCTATGCCGGCGACATCGTGGCGCTGGCGGGTCTGAAGGACACCACCACCGGCGACACGCTGTGCGCGCAGAACGCCCCGATCATCCTCGAGCGGATGGAGTTCCCGGACCCCGTCATCGAAGTGTCGGTGGAGCCGCGGACCAAGGCCGACCAGGAAAAGATGGGCGTGGCGCTCAACCGCCTCGCGCGCGAGGATCCGTCGTTCCGCGTGTCGACCGATCACGAGTCGGGCCAGACCATCCTGAAGGGGATGGGCGAGCTTCACCTCGAGATCATGGTCGATCGCATGAAGCGCGAGTTCAAGGTGGACGCGAACGTCGGTGCGCCGCAGGTGGCGTATCGCGAATATCTCGCCAAGCCGGTCGAGCTGACCTACACCCACAAGAAGCAGTCGGGCGGCTCGGGCCAGTTCGGCGAAGTGAAGGTGAAGGTCGTGCCGGGCGAGCGTGGCTCGGGCTTCCAGTTCTTCGACGAGATCAAGGGCGGCAACATCCCGCGCGAATATATCCCGTCGGTGGAAAAGGGCATGCGCGAGACGGCGACGACCGGTTCGCTGATCGGCTTCCCGATCATCGATTTCGAAGTCCACCTGATCGACGGCAAGTACCATGATGTCGACTCGTCGGCGCTGGCGTTCGAAATCTGCGCGCGCGGTGCAATGCGCGAAGCGGCGCAGAAGGCCGGCATCAAGCTGCTCGAGCCGATCATGAAGGTCGAGGTCGTGACCCCGGAAGACTATCTGGGCGATGTCATCGGCGACATGAACAGCCGTCGCGGCCAGATCCAGGGCACCGACAGCCGCGGCAACGCGCAGACCGTCGACGCGATGGTCCCGCTGGCCAACATGTTCGGCTATGTGAACCAGCTCCGCTCGTTCACCCAGGGTCGCGCGCAATACTCGATGCAGTTCTCGCACTACGACGAAGTGCCGCAGAACGTGGCGGATGAAGTGAAGGCGAAGATGGCCTGAAGTGCACGCAGCCAAGGCAACTTGGCTGCGAGACACTGAAGGCCGGCCGGCGGGGCGGTCGCAAGACCGTCCCGACCGACGACAAGGGATCTACTCCCTTGTCGGCTCCCCCGCACCGGGGGCTGGCAATCCCCCCAAACACCCGCTAAAGGGCCGCGTTCGCGTGGCCCCGGCGGCACCGAATTCGAATCAGAAGGTAGGAAAATGGCTAAGGCAAAATTCGAGCGGAACAAGCCGCACCTCAACATCGGCACCATCGGTCACGTCGACCACGGCAAGACCTCGCTGACCGCCGCGATCACGAAGGTGCTGGCGGACACGATGGGCGGCGTCGCCGTCGATTTCGCCAACATCGACAAGGCCCCGGAAGAGCGTGAGCGCGGCATCACCATCTCGACCGCGCACGTCGAGTACGAGACCGCCGCCCGCCACTATGCGCACGTCGACTGCCCCGGCCACGCCGACTATGTTAAGAACATGATCACCGGCGCGGCGCAGATGGACGGCGCGATCCTGGTCGTGTCGGCCACCGACGGCCCGATGCCGCAGACCAAGGAGCACATCCTGCTCGCCAAGCAGGTCGGCGTTCCCACCATGGTCGTCTTCCTGAACAAGGTCGATCTGGTCGACGACGAGGAAATCCTCGAGCTCGTCGAGATGGAAATCCGCGAAGAACTGTCGAAGCGTGAATTCGACGGCGACAACATTCCGATCATCCGCGGCTCGGCCACCTGCGCCCTGTCGGGTTCGGACCAGAAGCTGGGCCAGGAAGCGATCCTGGAACTGATGAAGGCGGTCGACGAGTCGATCCCGCAGCCGGAGCGTCCGCTGGACAAGCCGTTCATGATGCCGATCGAGGACGTGTTCTCTATCTCGGGTCGCGGCACCGTGGTCACCGGCCGCGTCGAGACCGGCATCGTCAAGGTCGGCGAGGAAGTCGAGATCGTCGGCATCCACGAATCGGTCCGCAAGACCGTCGTGACCGGCGTCGAAATGTTCCGCAAGCTGCTCGACCAGGGCCAGGCCGGCGACAACATCGGCGCGCTGATCCGCGGCGTCGCCCGTGACGAAGTGGAGCGTGGTCAGGTTCTGGCGAAGCCGGGTTCGATCACCCCGCACACCGACTTCCAGTCGTCGGTGTACGTGCTGTCGAAGGACGAGGGTGGCCGTCACACGCCGTTCTTCGCCAACTATCGTCCGCAGTTCTACTTCCGCACGACCGACGTGACCGGCACCATCGAACTGCCGGAAGGCACCGAGATGGTCATGCCGGGCGACGAAGTCGCGCTGGGCGTGAAGCTGATCGCACCGATCGCCATGGACGTCGGCCAGCGTTTCACCATCCGTGAAGGCGGTCGTACCGTCGGCGCAGGGGTTGTCAGCGGCATCGACAAGTAATATAGCGACTCGAACAGGCGGCGGCCCCCGGCGACGGGGGCCGCCGTTTGCTATTTAGTGAGGGCTGTTCGCTTCGCGCTGAGCCGCCCGCTTCGACCTTGGCAGTAATCAAGAGCCGTCCCAACGGCCCGCTCTTTCGCATCGGTAGGACCATGGACAACAATATCCGTATTCGCCTGAAGGCGTTCGACCATCGCGTGCTCGATCAGGCTGCCGGCGATATCGCCGACACCGCGCGCCGCACCGGCGCGCTGATCCGTGGACCCATTCCGCTGCCCACGCACATCGACAAGTTCACGGTCAACCGCGGCCCGCACATCGACAAGAAGTCGCGCGAGCAGTTCGAGACCCGCACCTACAAGCGTCTGCTCGACATCGTGCAGCCGACTCCGCAGACGGTCGACGCGCTGATGAAGCTCGACCTCGCGGCAGGGGTGGACGTAGAGATCAAGCTGGCGTAATAGCCCGCTTGCCGCGACGCAGGGTGATCCGCCCTGTGTCGCGCTTTCGCTTCCCGCCGGTTCGTTCTGAACCAGCGGCGGTAGAGGCCGGGAAAGCACCCAAAGGGATACCGAACGGCACGATGCTTCCGGGCAAGATGCCGTTGTCCGCGTCCCCGCTATCGCGAACGCTACCCGATTGGGGAATGTCCGCGATGTCTGGCCCTGGCGGGGGCGTGCAGATCGCAAGGGCTGGGGCTTCGGAGGCGGGCGACCGCGCACCGGGGCCTTTTTCGTTAGGCAAGCTCGTCGTCAAGACGAGCCTCTGTTGGAGGAGTGGGTCATGCGCACTGGCGTGATCGCGAAGAAAATGGGAATGACCCGGTTGTTCCAGGACGATGGGCGCCACGTGCCCGTCACCGTCCTGCAACTGGAAGACGTGCAGGTCGTCGCCCGTCGTGAGAAGGATCGTGACGGTTACGTCGCGGTGCAGCTCGGCGCCGGCGTCGCCAAGGCGAAGAACGTCGCCAAGCCGCAGCGCGGCCACTTCGGCAAGGCCGAAGTCGCCCCGAAGGCGCGCGTGGTCGAGTTCCGCGTCGATGACGATGCGCTGCTCGATGTCGGTGCGACCATCTCGGCCGACCACTATGTCGCCGGTCAGCTGGTCGACGTGTCGGGCCGTACGCAGGGCAAGGGCTTTGCGGGCGCCATGAAGCGGTGGAACTTCGGCGGTCTGCGCGCGACGCACGGCGTGTCGGTGTCGCACCGTTCGCACGGTTCGACCGGTCAGCGTCAGGATCCGGGCAAGGTCTTCAAGAACAAGAAGATGGCCGGCCACATGGGCGACCGTAACCGCACGCAGCAGAACCTGCAGGTCGTGTCGACCGACGTCGAGCGCGGGCTGATCTTCATCAAGGGTTCGGTTCCCGGTCACAAGGGCAGCTGGCTGACGGTCAAGGACGCGGTGAAGGTCGCGCGCCATGCCGACGCGCCGTACCCCGCTGGCCTGAAGAGCGCCAACAGCAACGACGCGGCCGCACCGGCAGCGACCGACGGCCAGGAGGGCTGATCATGAAGGTCAAGGTACAGACCCTCGATGCCGTCGAGAGCGGTGACATCGAGCTGAACGACGAGGTGTTCGGCCTCGATCCGCGTGCGGACATCCTGCACCGGGTCGTGACCTGGCAGCTCGAGAAGCGTCGCGCCACCGCGCGCGGCACCCGCGAGCGTGCCGACGTCGCCCGCACCGGCAAGAAGCTGGGTCGCCAGAAGGGCGGCGGCGTCGCCCGTCACGGCGATCGCCGCGCACCGGTGTTCATCGGCGGCGGCAAGGCGCACGGCGCCCGCGTCCGCGACTTCAATCCCGGCCTGAACAAGAAGGTTCGCGCGCTGGGCCTGAAGATGGCGCTGTCGAGCCATGCCAAGGCGGGTTCGCTGGTCATCCTCGACGGTCTGACCGTCGAGAACGGCAAGACGCAGGTGCTGCTCGGCAACCTCGCCAAGCTGGGCTTCGGCAAGAAGTCGCTGGTGATCGATGGCGACGCCGTCGAGAACAGCTTCGCATTGGCCGCCCGCAACCTGCGCCAGGTCAATGTCCTGCCCGCCGGTGGCGCCAACGTCTACGACATTCTGAAGCACGACACGCTGGTGCTGACCCGCGCGGCGATCGAAAAGCTGGAGGCCCGCTTCAATGGCTAAGCAGCAGCAGTCGGCGATCGACATCCGTCACTATGACGTGGTGCTGAGCCCGCACATCACCGAAAAGGCGACGATGCTCTCCGAGCACAACGCGGTCGTTTTCAAGGTCGCGAACAAAGCGTCGAAGCCGGAGATCAAGGCAGCGGTCGAAGCGCTGTTCAACGTCACCGTCACCGGCGTCAACACGATCGTGACCAAGGGCAAGACCAAGAAGTGGAAGGGCGCGCCCTACACTCGCTCGGACTTCAAGAAGGCGATCGTGACGCTGGCCGAAGGCCAGTCGATCGACATTACCGAGGGGGCCAAGTAACATGGCACTCAAGCAATATAACCCGACCACGCCGTCGCAGCGTGGCCTGGTCCTGATCGACCGTTCGGCGCTGTACAAGGGCCGTCCGGTCAAGTCGCTGACCGAAGGCAAGACCAAGACCGGCGGTCGCAACAACAAGGGCCATGTGACCTCGCGCGGCATCGCCGGCGGTCACAAGCAGCGCTACCGCATCATCGACTTCAAGCGTCGGTTGTGGGACGTCGAGGGCACCGTGGAGCGGATCGAATATGATCCCAACCGCACCGCCTTCATCGCGCTCGTGAACTATGGTGCGGACGAAGCGGGCAAGGACCGCGTCGCCTACATCATCGCGCCGCAGCGTCTGAACGTCGGCGACAAGGTGATCGCGGGCAAGAAGACCGACGTTAAGCCGGGCAACGCGATGGAACTGGGCCAGGTGCCGGTCGGCACGATCGTCCACAACATCGAGATGAAGCCGGGCAAGGGCGGTCAGATCGCCCGTTCGGCCGGCACGTACGTGCAGGTCGTCGGCCGCGACAAGGGCATGGTGATCGTCCGCCTGAACTCGGGCGAGCAGCGCTACATCCACGCCGCCTGCATGGCGACGATCGGTGCGGTGTCGAACCCCGACAACCAGAACCAGAATCTGGGCAAGGCCGGCCGCAACCGCTGGAAGGGCATCCGCCCGCTGACCCGCGGCGTCGCCAAGAACCCGGTCGACCACCCGCATGGCGGTGGTGAAGGCCGGACCTCGGGCGGTCGTCATCCGGTCACCCCGTGGGGCAAGCCGACCAAGGGCGCGCGCACGCGGCACAACAAGGCGACGGACAAGATGATCATCCGTAGCCGTCACGCGAAGAAGAAGGGCTAAGCGATGGCTCGTTCCGTATGGAAGGGTCCGTTCGTGGACCTCAATCTGCTGAAGAAGGCGGAAGTGGCGCAGGACGCCGGCACCCGTGCCGGCCCGATCAAGACCTGGTCGCGCCGCTCGACGATTCTCCCGCAGTTCGTCGGCCTGACGTTCAACGTCTACAATGGCCGCAAGTTCGTGCCGGTTTCGGTCAACGAGGACATGGTGGGCATGAAGCTCGGTGAGTTCGCGCCGACGCGCTTCTTCCCCGGCCACGCCGCCGACAAGAAGGGCAAGCGCTGATGAGCAAGCAGGCAGCACCCCGCCGCGTCGGTGACAAGGAGGCCCTGGCGGTCGCGACCCAGGTTCGCGGCTCGGCCCAGAAGCTGAACCTCGTCGCCGCGCTGATCCGCAACCGCAAGGCCGGTGAAGCGATGAACATCCTCGCCTTCTCGAAGAAGGCGATGGCGGTCGATGTCCGCAAGTGCCTCGCCTCGGCGATCGCGAATGCGGAAAACAACCACAACCTCGACGTCGACGCACTCGTCGTCAAGGAAGCCTCGGTCGGCAAGTCGATCACGATGAAGCGTTTCGCGACCCGCGGTCGCGGCAAGTCGACGCGCATCCTGAAGCCGTTCAGCCGCGTGCGCATCGTCGTGTCCGAGGTGGAGGAAGCGTAATGGGTCACAAATCCAATCCCATCGGTCTGCGTCTGCAGATCAACCGCACCTGGGACAGCCGTTGGTATGCCGAAGGCGCCGACTATGGCCGTCTGCTGCTGGAGGATCTCAAGATCCGCCAGTACATCATGAAGACGCTGCCGCAGGCCGCGATCTCCAAGGTGGTGATCGAGCGTCCGGCCAAGCTGTGCCGCATCTCGATCTTCGCGGCCCGCCCCGGTGTCATCATCGGCAAGAAGGGCACCGACATCGAGAAGCTTCGCCGCAAGCTCGGCTCGATGACCTCGTCCGACGTGTCGCTGAACATCGTCGAGATCCGCAAGCCGGAAATCGATGCCAAGCTCGTCGCGCAGGGCATTGCCGACCAGCTCGAGCGTCGTATCGCCTTCCGCCGCGCCATGAAGCGTGCGGTGCAGTCGGCGATGCGTCTGGGTGCCGACGGCATCCGCGTCGCTTGCGGCGGTCGTCTGGGCGGTGCGGAAATCGCCCGTTCGGAAGGCTATCGCGAAGGTCGCGTGCCGCTGCACACGCTGCGTGCCAACCTCGACTATGCCGAGGCCCAGGCGCACACTGCGTATGGCGTCTGCGGCGTCAAGGTCTGGATCTTCAAGGGTGAGATCCTCGGCCATGACCCGATGGCGCAGGACCGGCTGATGATGGAGGCTCAGACCTCCGGCGTGCGCCCCGCGCGCGACGATCACCGCCGCTAAGGATGATGTGAGATGCTGCAACCAAAGCGCACCAAATTCCGCAAGGCCTTCAAGGGCCGCATCCATGGCGATGCCAAGGGCGGTACGTCGCTGAACTTCGGGTCGTACGGCCTGAAGGCGATGGAGCCCGAGCGGATCACCGCCCGCCAGATCGAAGCGGCCCGCCGCGCGATCACGCGCCACATCAAGCGCCAGGGTCGCCTCTGGATCCGGATCTTCCCGGATCTGCCGGTGTCGTCGAAGCCTGCCGAAGTCCGCATGGGCTCGGGCAAGGGTTCGCCCGAATTCTGGGTCGCCCGCGTCAAGCCGGGTCGTATCCTGTTCGAACTGGACGGCGTGCCCGGCCCGCTCGCCGCGGAAGCGTTCTCGCGCGCCGCGATGAAGCTGCCGATCGCGGTCAAGGTCGTTGCCCGTCTGGGCGACACCTCGCACCTGGAGGGTTGATTATGACGAAGGCAACCGATCTTCGCGCCAAGAGCGACGACCAGCTGGTCGACGAGCTGACCAGCCTGAAGCGTGAGGCGTTCAACCTCCGCTTCCAGGCGGCGACCAGCCAGCTGGAAAAGCCGACCCGCGTGAAGGAAGTCCGTCGCGACATCGCGCGGATCAAGACGCTGCAAGGCGAGCGTTCGCGCTCGTCCGACAAGTAAGGACGAGAGACATGCCGAAGCGTGTGCTGACCGGGATGATCGTCTCGGACAAGACCGACAAGACGGTGGTGGTGAGCGTGGAGCGGAAGGTCAAGCACCCGCTCTATGGCAAGATCATCCGCCGTTCGAAGAAGTACCATGCCCATGACGAGGGCAACGAGTATCGCGAAGGCGAGACCGTGCGCATCGAAGAGACCGCGCCGATCTCGAAGCTGAAGACCTGGAAGGTGATCGAGCGGGTCAACACCCACGCGACGCCGGCAGAGGTCGCGGCCGAGGCGTAAGCCTTCGCATGGGGTGGGGCGGTCGCGTACAGTCTCGCCGTACACCGTCGCCCCGGCGCAGGCTGGGGCATCCTTCCACGAGAGCGCGCTCGCGTGGATCGGGATTCCAGCCTTCGCTGGAATGACGGAATACGGTTGATGGGATCGCGACTGTCCCTCTCCAACGCAATTCCGGGATCAGACCCGGAGGGTACGAACATTCGCGGAGGGGCGCTTGCCTTTTCGCCATGGGGCGGTTAATGGGCCGCTCCCCCCGGCGCGGTATGCCCGCAGCCGGGGGTTCATTTTTAGCAGGCGGGGTCCGGTCGGAATCGGCCCCATAGGGTAGGGAATCGCATCCATGATTCAGATGCAATCCAATCTCGACGTCGCTGACAACAGCGGCGCGAAGCGGGTGCAGTGCATCAAGGTGCTTGGCGGGTCCAAGCGCCGCGTGGCGGGCGTCGGCGACGTCATCGTCGTCAGCATCAAGGAAGCCGCTCCGCGCGGCCGCGTGAAGAAGGGTGACGTGCACCGTGCCGTCATCGTTCGCACCGCCAAGGACATCCGTCGCACCGACGGTTCGGTGATCCGTTTCGACGGCAACGCCGCGGTGCTGGTCAACAAGAACGAGGAGCCGATCGGGACCCGTATCTTTGGCCCGGTGGTCCGCGAGCTGCGCTCGAAGGGCTTCATGAAGATCATCTCGCTCGCCCCTGAGGTGCTGTAATGGCTGCTGCGAAGATCAAGAAGGGCGACACCGTGATCGTCCTGTCCGGCAAGGACAAGGGCAAGACCGGTCAGGTCACCCAGTCGATGCCGAAGGACGGCAAGGTCGTCGTGTCCGGCGTGAACATCGCCGTGCGCCACAAGAAGCCGAACCAGGCCGACCCGCAGGGTGGCCTAGTGCGTTCGGAAGCGCCGATGCACGTCAGCAAGGTCGCGCATGTCGTCGACGGCAAGCCGACGCGCGTCCGCTTCGAAGAGCGTGACGGCAAGAAGGTCCGGGTTGCCGTAAAGGGCGGGGAGGTCATCAATGGCTGACGCATACAAGCCGCGCATGAAGGCGATCTATGACGATCGCATCGTGAAGGCGATGACCGAGAAGTTCGGTTACAAGAACGTGATGGAAATCCCGCGTCTCGACAAGATCGTCCTGAACATGGGCGTGGGCGAGGCGACGCAGGACAAGAAGAAGGTCGAGCAGGCCAGCTCCGAAATGGAACTGATCGCCGGCCAGAAGCCTGTCGTCACGAAGGCGAAGAAGTCGATCGCGCAGTTCAAGTTGCGCGAAGGCATGGCGATCGGCTGCAAGGTCACGCTGCGCCGCGAGCGGATGTACGAATTCCTCGACCGCTTCATCACCATCGCGCTTCCCCGCGTCCGCGACTTTCGTGGCCTGAACCCGAAGTCGTTCGACGGCCGTGGCAACTATGCCTGCGGCATCAAGGAACAGATCGTGTTCCCCGAAATCAACTATGACCGCATCGACAAGGTGCGCGGCATGGATGTGATCGTGACCACCACCGCCAAGACCGACGAAGAGGCTCGCGAGCTTCTGCGTCTCTTCGGTTTCCCCTTCCCGCAGGAAGAGGGCGCCGAGGAAAAGAAGGCGGCATAACCAAAACCGCTCCCCTTCGCCGGGGAGCGGCCTGTGCTTTACTAGAGAGAGCTTAAGTCCATGGCGAAACTGAGTTCCGTGAACAAGAACGAGCGTCGGCGCGCGCTCGTCAAGAAATTCGCGCCCAAATATGCGAAGCTGAAGGCGATCGCAGCCGACCAGTCGCTCGACGAGACCGAGCGTCTGATCGCGCGGCTGAAGATGGCCGAGATTCCCCGCAACGGGAATCCGACCCGCATCCGCAACCGTTGCGAGCTGACGGGTCGTCCCCGCGGCTATTATCGCAAGTTCCGTCTCGCCCGCGTCATGCTGCGTGAACTGGCCAACAAGGGCCTGATCCCCGGCGTCACGAAGTCGAGCTGGTAAGGAACACAGCAATGGCATTGACCGATCCCCTGGGTGACATGCTCACCCGCATCCGCAACGGCCAGCGCGCGCGCAAGGACTCCGTCCTGACGCCCGCCAGCAAGTTGCGGGCCCGTGTCCTCGACGTGTTGCAGCGCGAGGGCTATATCCGTGGCTACAGCGAAGAGCAGATGGGCCCCGCGGCCGGTATCCGCATCGAGCTGAAGTATTTCGAAGGCCAGCCGGCGATCAAGCACGTCGCGCGCGTCTCGAAGCCCGGCCGTCGCGTCTATTCGGGTTCGCAGGAACTGCCGAAGGTCCGCAACGGCCTTGGCATCACCATCGTCTCGACGCCGCGTGGCGTTCTGTCCGACGCCGAAGCGCGCGAACAGAATGTCGGTGGCGAAGTGCTCGCGGAGGTCTTCTGATGAGCCGCATCGGTAAGAAGGCAGTCCCGGTTCCGGCCGGCGTGACCGCCAACATCGCAGGGCGCGAGCTGAGCGTCAAAGGCCCCAAGGGCACGCTGACGCTGCCGCTGGCGGACGACATCGCCTATGCCGTCGAAGGCGACACCATCTCGGTGCAGCCGGCGAACGACACCAAGCGCGCGCGCGCGTTCTGGGGCATGCAGCGCACGCTCGTGCAGAACCTGGTCACCGGTGTGACCACCGGCTTCACCAAGAAGCTGCTGATCACCGGCGTCGGCTATCGCGCCGCGGCACAGGGCAAGAACCTGAAGCTGCAGCTCGGCTACAGCCACGACGTCAACATCGACGTGCCGGAAGGCATCGAGATCAAGACGCCGGACCAGACCACGATCGAAATCAGCGGGATCGACAAGCAGAAGGTCGGTCAGATCGCTGCCGAGATCCGTCGTTGGCGGAAGCCGGAGCCGTACAAGGGCAAGGGCATCAAGTACGACGGCGAGTTCATCTTCCGCAAGGAAGGGAAGAAGAAGTAATGACCAAGGGTCTCTCCCTCTTCGAGAAGCGCCGTCGGCGCAATCGCACCGCGCTGAAGGCGCGTTCGGGCGGCCGTGCGCGGCTGTCGATCCATCGTTCGGGCAAGCACATCTATGCCCAGGTCATCGACGACGCAGCGGGCCGTACGGTCGCTGCCGCATCGACCCTGGAAAAGGACGTGCGCGGCACCTCGGGCGCGAACGTCGATGCCGCCAAGGGTGTCGGTACCCGCGTGGCGGAGGCGGCGAAGGCCGCCGGCGTGACGCAGGTCGTGTTCGACCGTGGCGGCTTCCTGTTCCACGGCCGCGTCAAGGCGCTGGCCGAGGCCGCCCGCGAAGCCGGATTGGAGTTCTAAGACATGGCTGACGAAAACAATCAGGCCGAAACCCCCGCCGCCGACGTGTCGGCAGCGCCGGGTGGCGAGCAGCCGCAGGGGCGTGGCGCCCGTGGCGGTCGCGGTCGCGGCGGTCCGGGTGGTCCCGGCGGCGGCGGTGGTCGCGGTGGTCGTGACGGCAACCGTGGCGGGCGTCGCGACGACCGTCGCGGCGGTCAGGACGACGGCGGCGAGGAGCTGATCGAAAAGCTCGTCCACATCAACCGCGTGTCGAAGACGGTGAAGGGCGGCAAGCGCTTCGGTTTCGCCGCGCTCGTCGTCGTGGGCGACGGCAAGGGTCGCGTCGGCTTCGGCCATGGCAAGGCGCGCGAAGTGCCGGAAGCCATTTCGAAGGCGACCGCCGCTGCCAAGAAGGCGATGGTCCGCGTTCCGCTCAAGGACGGTCGCACGCTGCACCATGACGGCAACGGTCACTTCGGTGCCGGTCGCGTGACGCTGCGTTCGGCGCCTGCCGGTACCGGCATCATCGCGGGTGGCCCGATGCGCGCCATCTTCGAATCGCTGGGCGTGGCCGACGTCGTGACCAAGTCGGTCGGTACGTCGAACCCGTACAACATGATCCGCGCAACCTTCGAGGCGCTGAACGACCAGTCGTCGCCGAAGGCGGTGGCCCAGCGTCGCGGTAAGAAGATCGCCGACCTGCTGGGTCGTGGCGGATCGCAGACCGCCGAGGCTGACGCCGCGGCGATCGTGGAGTAACGAGCGATGGCAACCGTCAAGATCACCCAGACCGGGTCGCCGATCCGCCGGACCAAGGACCAGCGCGCGACGCTGATCGGTCTCGGCCTCAACAAGATGCACAAGACCGTGGAACTGGCCGACACCCCCGAGGTGCGTGGCATGATCCGCAAGGTGCAGCACATGGTGTCGGTCGAAGGCTGAGGCCTTCCACCTTTACCGGTGACAAATGCGGGGAGGGGGGCTAAGCGGCCCCCTTCCTCATTTTTTCAGCGCGAACATAGCGAAAGCGAGTGCAACACATGAAACTCAACGAAATCCGCGACAACGACGGCGCCCGCAAGAGCAAGATGCGCGTCGGACGCGGCATCGGCTCGGGCAAGGGCAAGACCGCCGGTCGCGGCCAGAAGGGCCAGAAGAGCCGCGAAGGCGTCTCTATCGCCGGCTTCGAAGGCGGCCAGATGCCGTTGCACATGCGCATCCCGAAGCGCGGCTTCAACAACATCTTCGCCAAGGACTATGCCGAAGTGAACCTCGGCGCGATCCAGAAGGCGATCGACGCCGGCAAGATCGAGGCCGGTGCCACGCTCGACCACGCCGCGCTGAAGGCCGCGAACCTGGCCCGTGGCGGCAAGGACGGCGTCCGTCTGCTCGGCAAGGGCGAACTGACCGCCAAGCTGACCTTCACCGTTGCCGGTGCGTCGAAGTCGGCGATCGAGGCGGTCGAGAAGGCCGGCGGTTCGGTTTCGGTCATCGAAGTCGTGCCTGCGCACGAGAAGGCCGCCGCCAAGAAGGGCAAGACGCTGGCCGCCAAGAAGGCTGCGCACGCGTAAGCCTGCGGACTGCCGTTCATCCTGAGTAGCCGCTGAGCGAAGTCGAAGCGGCGTATCGAAGGATCGCCCATGGTGGCGTACCTCGATACGGGCCTTCGACTTCGCTCAGTCCCTACTCGGCATGAACGGGTGGCGCGACAAGGTGTCGCTCCCCCTTAGACATCCCGGCTACAACCCCTATATGGTCGCCGGGGGGTGGGCTTGCGGCCCGCCAGCATCATTCGGGACAAATCCATGGCATCGGCCGCCGACGGTCTCGCGACCAATCTCAATCTGTCGAAATTCGGTCAGGCGACCGAACTCAAGAAGCGCCTGTGGTTTACGCTCGGGGCACTGATCGTGTTCCGCATGCTGAGCTATGTGCCGTTGCCGGGCATCGACCCGACGCAGCTCGGCCTGCTCGCCAACCAGACGCAGGGCGGCGTTCTCGACTTCTTCAACACCTTTTCAGGCGGTGCGCTGACGCGCATGTCGGTCGTCGCGCTGGGCGTCATGCCCTATATTACCGCGTCGATCGTCGTGCAGCTCGCGACCTCGCTCAGTCCGCAGCTCGCCGCCATCAAGAAGGAAGGCGAATCGGGCCGAAAGAAGCTGAACCAGTATACCCGCTACGGCACGGTGCTGCTGACCGCGATCCAGGGCTATACCATCGCCGTCGGGCTGGAGGCGTTCGGCGCCTCGGCCGGAGCGCAGGCGGTGATCGAGCCGGGCATGACGTTCCGCGTCGCCGCGGTCGTCTCGCTGATCGGCGGCACGATGTTCCTGATGTGGCTGGGCGAACAGATCACCAGCCGCGGCATCGGCAACGGCATCTCGCTCATCATCATGGCCGGCATCGTCGCGCATCTGCCGACGACGCTGCTCCAGCTGTTCGAGGGCAGCCGTTCGGGCACGATGAACCCGATCACGCTGATCGGCATCATCGTCGCCGTCGCCGGCCTCGTCCTGTTCATCTGCTTCATGGAGCGCGCGCAGCGCCGCATCCTGATCCAGTACCCCAAGCGCCAGACGGCGCGCGGGGTGCAGGCCGATCGCAGCCACCTGCCGCTCAAGATCAATACCGCAGGCGTGATCCCGCCGATCTTCGCGTCGTCGCTGCTGCTGATGCCGGTGACGATCACCCAGTTCGCCGGACAGGCGACGGCGGGCGAAAGCCGCTGGGGTGATTTCATCATCACGCTCAACCAGTATCTGGCGCATGGCCAGCCGCTGTACATGCTGCTGTACGGCGCGGGGATCGTGTTTTTCTCGTTCTTCTACACCGCGATCGTCTTCAACCCGGAAGAGACCGCCGACAACCTGAAGCGCTATGGCGGGTTCGTTCCCGGCATCCGCCCGGGCAAGAATACCGAGAATTACTTCGACTATGTCCTGACCCGGATCACGGTGATCGGCGCGGCCTATCTGGTCATCATCTGCCTGTTGCCCGAATATCTGGTTTCGGCGCTGTCGATTCCCTTCTATCTGGGCGGCACCAGCCTGCTCATCGTGGTCAACGTCACGATGGACACGGTGACGCAGATTCAGTCGCACCTGCTGGCGCACCAGTATGGCGACCTCATCAAGAAGGCGAAGCTCAAGGGCGGACGCCTGCGCTGACGCGCAACAGGATCAAGGGGGCAGCAATGGACATCATCCTTCTCGGACCGCCGGGCGCGGGCAAGGGGACCCAGGCCGCGCGGCTCGAATCGGCGCGCGGCATGGTGCAGCTCTCGACGGGCGACATGCTGCGCGCCGCGGTGAAGGCCGGCAGCCCGGTCGGGTTGCAGGCCAGGGCGGTGATGGATGCCGGCGAGCTGGTGTCGGACGCGATCGTCTCGGCGCTGATCGGCGAGCGGCTCGACCAACTGGGCGATCGCGGCGCGATCTTCGACGGCTACCCCCGCACGGCGGCGCAGGCCGACGCGCTGGATCTGCTGCTCGAGCATCGTGGCCGCGCCCTGACGCAGGTGATCGAACTGGTCGTCGACGAGGACGCGCTGGTCGAGCGCATCGTCGGCCGCTTCACCTGTGCCAATTGTGGTGCCGGCTATCACGACACGTTCAAGCAGCCGAAGGTTGCGGGCGTCTGCGACGCGTGCGGCGCGACCGAGTTCAAGCGGCGGCCCGACGACAACGAGGATACGGTGCGCACGCGGATGGTCGAGTACCGCGCGAAGACCGCGCCGATCCTGCCGCTCTACGAAGCGCGCGGCCTGGTCCACCGCGTCGACGGCATGGCTGACATGGACGACGTGACCGCACAGATCGCGGCGATCCTCGACAAGTGACGGGACGGGAAGGGCACTAGCCTGCCCTTCACCTGCCCACGATGAACGTCACCCCGGCGCAGGCTGCGGTCTCCCGGTCGGGGCGCGGCGTGCCCGGCACGCAAGGGCCCAGCTTGCACCGGGGCAACGTATCGGGATGATGGCGGCCCGCATATCGCCCCCGCATGTCGGCTAACGCCCCACGCCCTATCCCGATTTTGGTTCCGTCTGCCGGTTGACACTGCGGGAATCGGTCCGTATCAGCGATCCACCCCGACATACCGGTTACGGCGGCGCTTTTGCGCGTTCGCCGCGATCGCGCGTGACGGGTCGCAACGCTACGAGATGAAGCCCGCTGCCATGCGGCGCTTCGTGGAGCTGGGAGAATTTAGTTCATGGCACGTATCGCGGGTGTTAATATCCCGACCAACAAGCGCGTAATCATCGCGCTGCAGTATATCCATGGTATCGGCCCGGCAAAGGCCAGGCAGTTGACCGACCAGCTCGGCATCGCGGCGGAACGCCGGGTGCAGGACTTGAGCGACCAAGAAGTGCTGCAGATCCGCGAAGCGATCGACGCGAGCCACACCGTGGAAGGCGACCTGCGTCGCCAGACCGCGATGAACATCAAGCGCCTGATGGACCTCGCCTGCTATCGTGGCCTGCGTCACCGCAAGGGCCTGCCGGTCCGCGGCCAGCGCACGCACACCAATGCGCGCACCCGCAAGGGCAAGGCGAAGCCGATCGCGGGTAAGAAGAAGTAAGAAACAGTCCGGGGGACTGTTTTTAACTTCTTCTCCGTCGGAGACAGGGTTGAGGCCGACCGCCTCCCGATCTCCGTACCACGCACGATACTCAGGTCAGGATTTCCACAAATGGCACGTGAACCGCAGCGCCTTCGCCGTCGCGAGCGCAAGAACATCACCGCCGGCGTCGCCCATGTGAACGCCAGCTTCAACAACACCATGATTACGATCACCGATGCCCAGGGCAACGCGATTTCGTGGTCGTCGGCCGGCGCCATGGGCTTCAAGGGCTCGCGCAAGTCGACCCCGTATGCCGCGCAGGTCGCTGCCGAGGACGCCGGCCGCAAGGCTGCCGATCACGGCGTGCGCACCCTCGAAGTTGAAGTGAAGGGCCCGGGTTCGGGTCGTGAGTCGGCATTGCGCGCGTTGCAGGCGGTCGGGTTCCAGATTACGTCGATCCGCGACGTGACCTCGATCCCGCACAACGGCGTGCGCCCGTCGAAGCGTCGTCGCGTCTGATCTGTGCCTGCCGCCCCGCCGGGTTCGTCCGGCGGGGCCGTTCTTTCATGGCGCGGACCCGTCCTTTCCGCGCCGCCAAGCTAGGGGAAGCCCGTGTCCGTCAACGCTAAGAACTGGCAGGAACTCAAGAAGCCGAGCGGCCTCGAGAAGAAGCCGGGCGGCGATCCCAAGCGCCGTTCGACCTTCGTCGCCGAACCGCTGGAGCGGGGCTTCGGCCTGACGCTCGGCAACGCGCTGCGTCGCGTGCTGCTCTCGTCGCTGCAGGGCGCCGCCGTCACCTCGATCAAGATCGAGAATGTCCTTCACGAATTTTCCAGCCTTGCCGGCGTCCGCGAGGACGTGACCGACATGGTGCTGAACGTGAAGCAGATCGCGCTCCGGATGCAGGGCGAAGGCCCGAAGCGTCTGCAGCTGTCCGTCACCGGCCCGGCCGAGGTGAAGGCCGGAGACATCGCCGTCACCGGCGATATCGAGGTCATGAACCCCGAACTGGTGCTGTGCCATCTCGACGATGGTGCGACGCTCAACATGGAACTGACCGCGGACGTCGGTAAGGGCTATGTGCCTGCCGCCGGCAACCGTCCGGCCGATGCGCCGATCGGCCTGATCCCGGTCGACGCGCTGTATTCGCCGGTCCGCCAGGTCAGCTACAAGGTCGAGAACACCCGCGTCGGGCAGGAACTCGACTATGACAAGCTGACGCTGACGATCGAGACCGACGGCACCGTCACGCCGGAGGACGCGCTGGCCTATGCCGGTCGCATCCTGCAGGACCAGCTGGCGCTGTTCGTCCACTTCGACGATTCGACGCTGCCCCGCGCTGCCACCACCGGCACGCAGGTCGCAGCGCCGCAGAGCGAAGGGCAGGGCGATACCGCGCAGATCAACCGCTACCTGCTCAAGAAGGTCGACGAGCTCGAACTGTCGGTCCGCTCGGCCAACTGCCTCAAGAACGACAACATCATCTATATCGGCGATCTGGTCCAGAAGACCGAGGCCGAGATGCTGCGCACCCCGAATTTCGGCCGCAAGTCGCTGAACGAAATCAAGGAAGTGCTGTCGTCGATGGGCCTTCGCCTCGGCATGGACATCCCCGGATGGCCGCCCGAGAACATTGAAGAGATGGCGAAGAAGCTCGAACAGGAGATTATGGGGTGAGGCCGAGCCGCACCGGGATAGCGCAAGCTATTCCGGAGGCGGCGACAGCCCGGCCGGCGAGCTTTTAGCTCGTCCGACGACACGGGCTTCGCCCGTGTCGGGCCAGTTTCCAGATTAGCGGCAAGTGTGACTTTCGTGACCTTTGCCGCCAACAGGCGAACCGGTGGCGGCCTCTGACAGCCACCAGCTCTGGGGATTCCGACGACGGGCCCCATCAAAGTATTACTTTGATGGGAACCCTCCACGGCCCCTTAACGAACGAAGGAAATTCCCATGCGTCATCGCGTCGGCGGCCGTAAGCTGCAGCGTACCTCGGCCCATCGTCTGGCCCTGTTCCGCAACATGTCGGCCGCGCTCATCAAGCATGAGCAGATCACCACGACCGTCGCCAAGGCGAAGGAACTGCGCCCGTACATCGAAAAGCTGATTACGCTGGCGAAGAAAGGCGGCCTGTCGAACCGCCGTCTCGCGCACGCTCGTCTGCTCGACGATGTCCAGTTGGTGAAGCTGTTCGACGTGCTGGCGTCGCGTTATGCCGACCGCAACGGCGGCTACACCCGCATCATCAAGGCCGGCATCCGTGCATCGGACGCCTCGCCGATGGCGATCATCGAGTTCGTCGACCGCGACGTCTCGGCCAAGGGTCAGGACTCGGGTCCGGTCCTGACCGACGAGGATTTCGACGAAGCCGCCTGATCGGCGTTTCGCTCGAGTGACAGGGAAGGGCGGTCGTACTTCGGTACGGCCGCCCTTTTCCGTTCGTCCGCGTAACATTGTCTCCACGGGCTTGCGTGGTGCGTCGCTTGGCGTATCGTGCCGGTAACGCCGGATACCGTCCGGCCTGTCCCGTGGAGCAACGATGTACCGCCATGCCCTTGCCGCGATCGCGTGCCTGATGACCAGCACGACTGCCCTTGCCCAGACCATCGTCTATCCGCAGACCCGCACCGTCGATCAGGTCGACGAACAGTTCGGCGTGAAGGTCGCCGATCCGTATCGCTGGCTGGAGAACGACGTCCGCAACGACCCGCAGGTCGCGGCATGGGTCGCGGCGGAGAACAAGGTGACCGACGCCTATCTGGCGACGCTGCCCGGCCGCGATATCTTCAAGAACCGCCTGACCCGGTTGTTCGACTATGAACGCGTCGGCGTGCCGCAGCGGGAGGGCGGCCGCTATTTCTACGGCCGCAATTCGGGGCTGCAGAACCAGTCGGTGCTCTATGTCCGCGACAGCGTGAACGGGCCGGGCCGGGTGCTGATCGATCCCAATGGCTGGTCGAAGGACGGCGCGACCGCGCTCGCCGAATGGTCGCCGTCGAAGGACGGCAAGCGGCTGCTCTATTCGATCCAGGACGGCGGCAGCGACTGGCGCAAGCTGCGCGTGCTCGACGTCGACACCGGCAAGGTGCTCGACGACCAGATCGACTGGGTCAAGTACGGCCTGTCGGCGTCGTGGGTGAAGGACGGTTCGGGCTTCTATTACGCACGCTTCCCGACCCCGGAAAAGGGGCAGGAGTTCCAGAGCCAGAATCTGAACGCCAAGGTCTATTTCCACAAGCTGGGCACGCCGCAGACCGCCGACCGGCTGATCTACGAACGGCCCGACCAGCCGCGCTTCACCTTCTATCCGGGCATCACCGACGACGGCCGCTGGCTCATCATCTCGACCAGCGGTCCGGGCGACCATACGGAGATCGCGGTCCTCGACCTGACAAAGCCGGACGACAAGCCCCGCATGATCGTCAACACCGACAATGTCGACTGGAACACGGTGGGCTCGAAGGACAGCACGCTGTTCCTGACCACGACGCAGGGTGCGCCGCGGCTGCGCGTCGTGACGCTCGACATGGCCGCCGCCAACCCGGTGCCGCAGGAAGTGGTGCCGCAGGAAAAGGCGGTGCTGAACGGCGCGTCGCTGGTAGGCGGGCGGATCATGGCGGCGTATCTGGTCGACGCGAAGACCGAGGTGAAGCGCTTCACCCTCGACGGCAAGCCCGACGGCACGATCGCGCTGCCGGGCATCGGCACGGTCAGCGGGGTCGGCGGCGAACTGGACAACAACGAGGGTTTCTTCGCCTTCTCCAGCTTCGCGACGCCGACCACCGTCTATCGCTACGACGTCGCGACCCGTGCGGTGACGCCATGGGCGACGCCGAAGGTCGCGTTCGATCCGGCGCAGTATGACGTGCGCCAGCGCTTCTACACGTCGAAGGACGGGACGAAGGTCCCGATGTTCATCGTCAAGCGCAAGGACGTGACCAAACCGGCGCCGACGCTGCTCTACGCCTATGGCGGGTTCAACGTGCCGATCCTGCCGGGCTTCTCGCCGGGGCGTATCGCGTGGCTCGAACAGGGCGGCGTGCTGGCGGTGGCGAACATCCGCGGCGGCAGCGAATATGGCAAGGAATGGCACGACGGCGGCAAGCTGCTGAACAAGCAGAACGTCTTCGACGACTTCATCGCCGCGGGCGAGGATCTGATCGCACAGGGGGTGACCGGCAAGGGGCAGCTGGCGATCCAGGGCGGATCGAATGGCGGCCTGCTGGTCGGCGCGGTCGTCAACCAGCGCCCCGATCTGTTCGCCGCCGCGCTGCCGGCGGTGGGCGTGATGGACATGCTGCGCTTTGACCGCTTCACCGCCGGGCGCTACTGGGTCGACGATTACGGCGTGCCGGCGAAGGAAGCCGATTTCCGCAACCTGCTGACCTATTCGCCGTACCACAATGTGAAGGGCGGCGTGACCTATCCGGCGATCCTCGCGACCACCGCCGACACCGACGACCGCGTGGTGCCGGGCCATACCTTCAAATACACCGCGATGCTCCAGTCGAAGGACATCGGCCCGAAGCCCCACCTCGTCCGCATAGAAACCCGCGCCGGCCACGGCTCGGGCAAGCCGACCGACAAGGTGATCGAGGAAACCGCCGACCTGTGGGCGTTCATCGCCAAATGGACGGGCATGACGGTGAAGCCGATCGGCTGACAAAACGACGCCGCGCGGGGCTGGCACCCGCGCGGCGCTCTGCTATCGGGTGGCCATGAACGAGACCCCCGATTCCATCCTGATCGTCGACTTTGGCAGCCAGGTGACCCAGCTGATCGCCCGCCGCGTGCGCGAGGCCGGTGTCTATTCCGAAATCGTCCCCTTCCAGAAGGCCGAGGCGGCATTTGCCCGCATGGCGCCGAAGGGCGTGATCCTGTCGGGCGGTCCCGCCTCGGTCTGCGACGAAGGCTCGCCCCGCGCCCCGCAGACGATCTTCGATGCGGGCGTGCCGGTGCTGGGCATCTGCTACGGCCAGCAGGTGATGACCGAGCAGCTCGGCGGCAAGGTCGAGAAGGGCCATTCGGGCGAGTTCGGCGAAGCCTATGTCGAGGTCGGCGAGTCCTGCGCGTTGTTCGACGGACTCTGGACCACCGGCGAACGGCATCAGGTGTGGATGAGCCATGGCGACAAGGTCGCGGCGATCGCTCCCGGTTTCCGCGTGGTCGCGACCAGCCCCGGTGCGCCCTTCGCGATCATCGCCGACGACGACCGTCGCTATTATGGCGCGCAATTCCATCCGGAGGTCGTCCACACCCCCGACGGCGCGAAGCTGATCGCCAATTTCGCGCGCCACGTCTGCGGTTTAGCGGGCGACTGGACCATGGCCGAGTTCCGCGACGCCAAGATCGCCGAGATCCGCGAGCAGGTCGGCGACGGCAAGGTCATCTGCGGGCTGTCGGGCGGCGTCGACTCGTCGGTCGCGGCGCTGCTGATCCACGAGGCGATCGGCGACCAGCTGACCTGCGTGTTCGTCGATGGCGGCATCCTGCGCGCAGGGGAGGCCGAACAGGTCGTCAGCCTGTTCCGCGGCCATTACAACATTCCACTGGTCCATGTGGACGCCCAGGACCTGTTCATGGACGGCCTGGCGGGCGTCACCGACCCGGAAGCCAAGCGCAAGTTCATCGGCAAGACCTTCATCGACGTGTTCGAGGCGGAGGCGAAGAAGATCGGCGGCGCGCAGTTCCTTGCGCAGGGCACGCTCTATCCCGACGTGATCGAGAGCGTCAGCTTCACCGGCGGCCCGTCCGTCACGATCAAGAGCCACCACAATGTCGGCGGCCTGCCCGAACGCATGAACATGGCGCTGGTCGAACCGCTGCGCGAACTGTTCAAGGACGAGGTTCGCGCGCTGGGCCGCGAACTGGGCTTGCCCGATGTCTTCGTCGGCCGTCACCCGTTCCCCGGACCCGGCCTCGCCATCCGTATCCCCGGCGAGGTGACGCGCGAACGCTGCGACATCCTGCGCAAGGCCGACGCGATCTATCTAGAGGAAATCCGCAACGCCGGGCTGTACGACACGATCTGGCAGGCGTTCGCAGTGCTGCTGCCGGTGCGCAGCGTCGGCGTGATGGGCGACGGCCGCACCTACGACAACGTCCTCGCGTTGCGCGCGGTGACCTCGACCGACGGCATGACCGCGCAGGCGTTCCAGTTCCCCGGCGACTTCCTGCCGCGCGTGGCGACCCGGATCATCAACGAGGTGAAGGGCATCAACCGCGTCACCTACGACTATACCAGCAAGCCGCCGGGCACGATCGAGTGGGAATGACCGGGTAGCGCGTAATGACCCGCCCCAGCCTGAACGTCACCCCAGCGCAGGCTGGGGTCTCTGGCGGCTCCTGTTCCGCGCTATCACAGGGAGACCCCAGCCGCGCTGGAGTGGACGTACGACCGCCCC